>CANNEJ010000154.1 GCA_947503585.1 Anaerolineales bacterium
GGATCTGCATATCTTCAACTGGGATGCGTGGGCACAGAAGACAATCCCTGTGCCGATGGTCGTTGGCCACGAGTTTGTGGGGGAGATTGTTGCGGTCGGATCGCAGGTGAAAGAATTTCACGCGGGTGAGATAGTGAGTGGCGAGGGCCATGTGGTGTGCGGGCGCTGCCGCAACTGCCTGGCCGGGCGGCGCCATTTATGCAAGGCCACGCAGGGCATTGGCGTGAACCGCCCCGGTGCCTTTGCCGAGTTTATTGTGTTGCCGGAAACAAATGTCTGGGTGCACGATGCCAGCATCGCGCGCGACGTGCAGGCGATCTTCGATCCGTTTGGCAATGCAGTGCACACTGCGCTGCAGTTTGACATGCTGGGCGAGGATGTACTGATCACGGGCGCCGGCCCGATTGGCATCATGGCGGCTGCGGTTGCGCTCCATGCCGGCGCGCGCTACGTGGTGATTACAGATGTAAACCCGTACCGGCTGGAGTTGGCGCGGCAAATGCGCGTCACGCTGGCGGTGGATGTGCGCACAACCACCCTGGCCGCGGTGCAGCAGCAACTGGGCATGCGCGAGGGCTTTGACGTTGGCTTGGAGATGAGCGGCAATGCGGCCGCATTCCGCGACATGCTGGCCAACATGTGCCATGGCGGCAAGGTGGCACTGCTTGGCATTCCGGGCGCGGAGATGGCAATCGATTGGAACACGGTGATCTTTAACATGCTCACCATCCGCGGTATTTACGGCCGCGAAATGTACGAGACCTGGTACAAGATGACGGTGCTGCTGCAGGGCGGACTCGACATCAACCCGGTGATCACACACCGGCTGCATTACACCGAATTCCAAAAAGGATTTGACGCCATGGCGTCCGGCGAATCGGGAAAAGTGGTGCTCACCTGGAGCGCGGGGTAACAGCGATGATTACAGACAGTTTGCGGCAGCAGTTGGGCGGCGTGCTGGCAGAGATGCGCGCTGCCGGCTTGTACAAAGAAGAGCGCATCATCAGTTCGCCACAGCGCACGCACATCAGCGTAACGGACCGCCCGGATGTGCTTAACTTGTGTGCCAACAATTATCTGGGGCTGGCATCCCACCCGGAGGTTGTGCAGGCGGCGCATGCAGCACTTGAGCAGTGGGGTTACGGGTTGGCCAGTGTGCGCTTTATTTGCGGCACCCAAACTTTGCACAAGGATCTGGAGCGCCAGCTCAGTGCCTTTCTGGGCACGGAAGACACAATTCTGTACTCCTCTTGCTGGGATGCAAACGGCGGATTGTTTGAGACACTGCTGGGTGCGGAGGATGCCGTCATCTCGGACGAGCTGAACCATGCCTCAATCATTGACGGGGTGCGGTTGTGCAAGGCCCAGCGCCTGCGCTACCGCAACAATGACATGGCGGATCTGGAAGAGCAGCTGCGCGCTGCGCACGGCGCGCGCCACCGTTTGATTGCAACCGATGGCGTGTTTTCCATGGATGGCTCGATCGCCAACCTGCCGGCAATCTGTGACCTGGCGGAACGCCACGACGCATTGGTGATGGTGGATGACTCGCACGCAGTGGGTGTGATGGGCGCGCATGGCCGCGGCACGCCGGAGCAGCAGGGTGTGATCGGGCGCGTGGATGTGATCACAGGCACGCTGGGCAAGGCGCTGGGCGGCGGCAGCGGCGGCTACGCCAGTGCCAGCGCGGAAATTGTGGCACTGCTGCGCCAGCGCTCGCGCCCGTATTTGTTTTCTAATTCTGTGCTGCCGCCGGTGGTGGGCGCTGCGCTCAAATCATTGGAGATCCTCGGCCGCTCCACAGAGTTGCGCGACCGCCTTGAGCAAAACACAAAATACTTTCGCACCGCGATGACCAGCGCCGGCTTCAACATTGTGCCCGGCATTCATCCCATTACCCCCATCATGCTTGGCGATGCCAAGCTGGCAACCCAGATGGCAGCCATGCTGCTGGAACACGGCGTGTATGTGGTTGGCTTTGCCTATCCGGTCGTGCCGCAAGGCAAGGCCCGCATCCGCGTGCAAGTTTCCGCTGCACACTCGCGCGCGGATCTGGAGCAGGCGGTGAGCGCTTTCAGTGCTGTAAAGCAAACACTCGGAATATAGGAGAGCTTGCATGCCGGCAACATCGCGCGCAGTCCCCGTTTTTGACGGGCACAACGACACACTGCTGGATCTGGCTGGTTCCGCGCGGTCTTTTTTTGAGCGATCAGAATCC
This sequence comes from Anaerolineales bacterium, assembly GCA_947503585.1. Classification (GTDB taxonomy): domain Bacteria; phylum Chloroflexota; class Anaerolineae; order Anaerolineales; family UBA11657; genus BD1. Next base: position 2,219 of record CANNEJ010000154.1, read on the forward strand.
GGGCACATTGATCTGCCGCGCGCGCGTGCGGGCAATCTGGCGGGCGGATTTTTTGCGGTGTTTGTGCCCGATCCCGCTCCGGAAGCAGCTGCTGGCGGGCCGGCTGCCGACAACGGACTTGCCAGCTCGATTGCCGCGGGCAACAGCATTTATGCCGCGACAGACACCATGCCGGCGCCCATGGCGCTAGAGTACGCGCAGCAAAAATCGCTGGCAACAATTGCGAGCTTTCTACGGCTGGAGCAGGCATCCGGCGGCCAGGTGCGGGTGTGCCGCACAGCGGCGGAAATTCAGGCGTGCATTGAGGGCGGCGTGTTTGCAATGGAGCTGCACATGGAGGGCGCTGAAGCAATCGACCCCGGTCTCGACATGCTTGATGTTTTGCATGCGGCTGGTTTGCGCTCGCTTGGCATCTGCTGGTCGCGCCCCAACCGCTTTGGCCACGGCGTTCCATTTGCATTCCCCAGCACCGGCGACACCGGACCCGGGCTCAGCGAACTTGGCATTGCGCTGGTGCAGCGCTGCAATGCGCTGCGCGTGATGATCGACCTCTCGCACCTGAACGAGGCCGGTTTCTGGGATGTGGCCAAGCATTCCCGCGCGCCGCTGGTGGCCACGCACTCCAATGTACATGCCATCTGCGCCTCCGCGCGCAACTTGAGTGCACGGCAGCTGGATGCCATCCGTGATTCTGACGGTCTAGTTGGCTTGAACTTTCATGTTGGTTTTCTGCGGCCGGATGGCGGTCGCGACGCGGACATCGTGCTCGACATCCTGGTTGATCATTTGGATGTGCTGTTGCAGCGCCTTGGCCCCACGCGCGTAGCACTGGGTTCAGACTTTGACGGCGCTACGATGCCGGCTGCGATTTGCGATGCAGCCGGCCTGCCAGCGCTGCTGGCAGCGATGCGCAGCCGCGGTTATAGCGAAGACATCATTGAGCAGATCGCCTGGCGCAATTGGATTCGCGTCTTGCGGCAAACCTGGGGGGAGTGAAGCCAGCACAGGCGAGTGGCGCACCGCCTCGCAAAACACGGTGCCGTTGGCCGCCATCAGCCTGATACCGTAACTTTCCAGCGTGCGAAGGGCAATTCCACACGCCCCGGAAGTTTGTAGGTTGCGCGCCCGGCCATGCTTGGCACGCACATTTGGCAGGCGATAATCCACCGCGCATGAGCATGTTGATTGCAAATTCGCCAATAAATCGCGAAACACAGGCGCTGTTGGGCGCGCCAGTTTTAGGCGGCGCGCGCCGCGCATTTATCAACCGCCACATCTGGATTGCTTTAATACTGCTACTTGCAGCGTTTTTGCGCCTGACCGATTTGGGTGCCGGTTATTTTGACGGCGATGATGCATTCATCAGTATTCGCGCGTTGCAGGTGGCGCGTGAGCATGCGCTGGTGTTGGTTGGCCCGCCAATGGCGGTGGGGTTGTGGCATTCGCCCGTGTCGGTTTATCTGTATGCCATTCCCTATTCGCTATCGCTGGATCCGCGCGCAGCGCGCGCATTCACTGCGCTGTTAAATGTGGCTGCCATTGCGGTGCTGTATATAGTGGGCGTCAAATACTTCAACCGCGCGGGCACGCTGGCTGGCGCGCTGCTGCTGGCAGTGCATCCGTACATGGTTGCTTCCAGCCGCGACATCAACAATGCGCAGCTCGGCGCGTTATTTGTGGCGCTGTATTTGCTGACCGGTTTTATGGGCTGTGTGGATGGCGCGCGCGTTGCGCGCTGGCTGCATTTGTTGATGCTCAGCCTGGCCGGCCAGTGCCACCCGCACACATTTGCGATTGCACCACTCTCGCTGATCCTGGTTGCTGATGCGTGGATTAGCGGCCGGCGCCGGTTTTTGCTGGCAGATTTTGTGGGCGGGGGACTACTGGCATTGGCCAGCTTTGTCCCATACGGAATTGGACTGTTGCAATTGCTGCCCAGCGCCAACCTGCCGGCCGCTGCAGTTACAGCTTTCAGCAACAAGGGCGTGATGTTTTTGGCAGACATGCTCTACTGGCGCCTGTCCGAGGGTGCCCCCCAGGGGCTGACGCTGGTGCTGCCACTCCTGCTGCTGGGCGGAATTGCGATTGGCGCGGTGCGCGTGCGCGGCCTGGTGCTGCTGGTGGCAGTGTGCAGTATGCCGCTCATAGCGACGATCTTCAATATTCATCTTGTGATTGATTATTTCTGGAACACGCTGCCGGTGGCGTTTTTGTTGATGGGCGTTGGTTTGGGGATAGTGTTTCAGCAGCGCTGGCTGCGGTGGGTGGGGTTCGGATTGGTTGGCGCAATCACCGTCAGCAATCTGAACTATCTTGTGCGGCTCGACCGGCGCATAGATGTGATTTCACTTGATCAGCAACTGGCCGCAACTGATTTGGCACTTGCGACGAACAAGCCGGTATTGGTGCTGAGTGACGGCAACTACGACAATCTGATGCGCTGGGAACTGCATAATCTGCGCGCCAACATGCGGGGCCGCGACGCGCGTGTCGTTGCCGGGATCCGGGCCATGCCACTGCCGGCGGCGGGCGCAACACTGCTGAGTTCGACAGATTTCGGATTGCGCCCGTTGT
>CANNEJ010000155.1 GCA_947503585.1 Anaerolineales bacterium
GGCACGGTGAATGTGGACACCGGTGAGGGGCGCGGCATTTTGCTGTTCGTGTTTGTGGCGCATGCGGCAGCGCGCGACACATGCGCATCGGCGGAGGGCACGCTGCATTGGGTGCCGCAGCAACAGGCTGCGCAATACGAGTTGGTGGAAGACCTGCCGGTAATATTGCCGCGGGCGCTGGCTGTGGCGGCGGGCGCTGCGCCGTTTGCAGCGCATTATTCTTATGATGCGCAGCGCAAGCTGTGTATTCGTTTTGCGGATTAGGCGGGCAGCAATGATGCGTTGGTGGCGGTCACGGACTAGCGCGCGGGTTGGTTACAATGCAAGCGCAGGCGGCGGGAGGTTTACATGAGCGATTATTTCTCACTGGCCCAGTTTGACGAGACGGCGCACGCGGTCAAAGCCCGCATCGGGCAGCCGCCGGCTTTCGGGCTGATCCTTGGGTCCGGGCTGGGCGGCCTTGCAGATGCTGTGGAGCGGGCTTTCCACATTCCGTATCCGGAGCTGCCCCATTGGCCAACGTCTACGGTGCAGGGCCATAGCGGCCAGCTGGTGGCGGGGCAATTGGAAGGCCAGCCGGTGCTGGTAATGCAGGGGCGCGCACATTATTATGAGGGCTACAGCATGGCGCAGGTGGGGCTGCCGCTGCGCGTGATGCAGCGCCTGGGCGTGCACACTGTGATCATCACGAATGCGGCGGGCGGCGTGAACCCGGAGTTCAGCCCGGGGGATGTGATGCTGATAACGGACCACTTGAACCTGATTGGCATGAGCGGGTTGAGCCCGTTACGCGGACCGAACATTGATGAGCTGGGGCCGCGCTTTCCGGACATGATGCATGCTTACAATCCGGAGCTGCGCGCGGCTGCGGTGCGCGTTGCGCAGCAAGCCGGTGTGCGCCTGCAGCAAGGCGTATACGCCGGGCTGGCCGGGCCTAATTTTGAAACGCCGGCGGACTTGCGTTTTCTGCGGGTGGTTGGCGCGGATGCGGTGGGCATGTCCACTGTGCCGGAAGTAATTGTGGCGCGCCAGGGCGGCATGCGCGTGCTGGGCTTCTCCGGCATCAGCAACAAAGCCAACTTGGATGGCAACACGCCCACCACGCATGCAGAGGTGCTGCAGGCAGGCGCATTGATTGTGCCAAAGCTGGAGAAGATTGTGCGCGGCGTGCTGGCCGAAGTGAAGGGCTAGGGAACGCCGGCGCGGCAAACAGCCGGATCTGGAGTTGCAGCTTTCATCCTGGGTGGCGCGCTTTGGGCCGTGGCTGTACGCGGCAATCGGGCTGGTCATGTTATGGGCTGGGCGTGCTTACTGGCGGGCCGAACAGGCGCTGCGGCAAAGCCAGTACGGCGTGCAGCGTGAGCGTGCCGCCGAGGCGCGCGCACTCGCGCTTTCCGTGCTGCTGATAGCGGTTTCCGGTTTGGGCCTGGTGCTATTGTTCTCGCAAGGGATATCACCCGGGCTGGCAGCGCTGCGCTTCGACACCCCCACGCCGGCGCTGGTACTGGTGACGGCGGTGCCAACTGCTGCGCCGGCCGTCAGCATCTTGCTGCCCGGGCAGCCTTCCCCTACGCCTTCGGGCAGTGCCACGCCCGCACCAACGATTACACCGGTGCCGCTCGCGGGTAGTGGCTGCCGGGTGGCTTCGGCCACCATCACCAGCCCGCTCCCCGGCGCGGTCATCTCCGGCCAGGTGGATGTGCGCGGCAGCGCCAACATTCCCGACTTCGCATTCTATGTACTTGAGATTTCCACGGTGGGCGACAACTGGCTCAATTTATACACGGAGGACAAACCGGTGCAGGACGGTTTGCTGGGCCGCTGGAATGCGAGTTTATATACGCCGGGCGAGTATGCGTTTCGCCTGATTGTGTATGATGCGCGCGGCGCCTTTCCAGAGCCCTGCACATTGCCCATTACCATTGGCGGGCTGCCGTGATGCGGCCCGCAACCCCGGCGCTGTGCTCAGTTGAAGAATGATAGATGATAGAATGAAAACACCACAGGCAACCTCGTGAGTACCATTACCGTCAGGCCGGCGGCAGTCACAGACCTGCCCGCGCTGCAGGCACTGGATCGCACCGACACCACTGAATTTGTCTGGCAGTTCAGCCTTGCCAATGATGAAAGCCATCTGGGCGCAAATTTTGAGCGGGTGCGGCTGCCGCGTCCGGCGCGGCTGCTGCCGATGCACAGCCTGTCGCAGTGGGCGGAAGAAGCTGCGCCGCGGGCGCTGTTTATTCTTGCCGAGCTGGATGAAAAGCCTTGCGGGTATCTGGTGCTGGGGCGTGTGCACGGCTCTGCGGCCGGGCTTGTGAGCGATCTGGCGGTGGACCGCAGCTTGCGCCGGCGTGGCATTGGCAGCGCACTGCTGAACGCGGCCCGGGATTGGAGCGTACAGAACGGCATCGAGCGCCTGCTAGTCGAGACGCATCCGAAGAATGACCCCGCAATTTGTTTTTGCCGCCGCAACGGGCTGGTGTTTAGCGGGCTATTGGACCAGCACTACCCCGGTTTGAATACGGCGCTGTTCTTTGGCGTAAACCTGCGCTAAGGCCACGCAGCTTTTCTTGATGATGCAAAACTGGATGGCTGCGCTGCTTAGTGGACTAGCCACCTTCAACCGGTTTTTGGTTGTGGCGGAGGTAATCAGCGCTGCGTCACTGCTGCTGTACTCGCTCACCTTTAACCTGCGCGACCGGGTGGCACGGTCTTGGAACGTACTGCTGGCTGCGGTGGCAATTGTGTCGCTGTGTGATGTGGCTTCGGGCGTGGTGCAGTCTGAAGCCGCCGCCGAAGTTTGGGTGCGCCTGCAGTGGCTGGGCATTGCCCTGATCCCTGGCGCCACCCTGCACTTGAGCGACGCATTGCTGGCAACCACCGGACAGCCCTCACGCGGGCGGCGGCGCTGGGCTGTGCGCGGTACGTACGCTGCCGGCTTGCTGGCAGCTGCGGTGGCGTGGACTTCTGATTTTCTGGTGGGGCGGGTGGTGCGCAGCGTGTCGATTGTGCGCATGACGGCCGGTCCGTTGTTCCCGTGGTTCACGGCGGCATTTGCGGTGTTGGCGGTGTGGTCGCTGGTGAATGCCGGGCGCGCTTACCTGCGCTGCCTTACGCCCACCACGCGCCGGCGCATGGGGTACTTGCTGCTGGCATTACCGGTGATTTTGCTGGGAGTGTTCCCGTATCTACTGCTTACCAGCAGCGATGAGCTGCGCGTAAACCCGTTGTTGTTCTGGGTGGTGGCCACGGGCAGTAACTTGCTGTTGACTGCTGCGCTGGTGCTGGGTGCATACTGTGTTGGATTCTTTGGCGCGCCGCAGCCGGACCGTGTTGTAAAGAGCCGCATGCTGCAATGGATTTTGCGCGGGCCGGTGGTGGCGTGGGCGGTGGTGGCTGCGTATGTTTTTGTAAACTGGCTGGAGCGGCGCTTTGGTATTGATGGCATGCTGTGGCTGCCGGTGGCTATGGTGGGTGTGCTGCTGTTGGCGCAGTTCTCAATTACAGTGGTGCGCCTGCCGCTGGAGCGCTGGCTCTTTTACGGTGGCAGCGCCGACCGCTACGACGTGCAGCGCGTGCAGCACTTAAGTGAGCGCTTGCTTACTGCCGCCGATCTGCGCCAATTCCTTGAATCTGTGCTGGCAGCCAGCTGCGATACGCTGCGCATCACCAGTGGCTTTGTGATGCAGCTGGGCGAGCGCGGAGCAGAGCTGCAGGTGCAGGTGGGGTCGCAGCAGCTGCCGGCAGCAGCTGCCGCTGACGCGCGTGCGGCGCTGGACAACGGCAGCGCCGCCGGCTATCAACCGGCAAATTTGCAGGGCATTTTTCACTGGGGGGAATACTGGCTGCTGCCGCTGCGGGAACTGGCCGTTGAAGAAGAACTTGACGGCGCGCAACCGGAGCTGCTGGGCATGCTGGGCCTGCATGTGGGATTGGCACCACAAGTGCCGGAAGAAGCAGTGCTGGCAACCTTGCTGGTGCTGGCCAGCCGCGCAGCGGAGGCATTGCAGGACCGGCGCCGGCAGCAACAGTTGTTTCAATCGCTTGACGTGCTGGTGCCGCAGGTGGAGTCCATTCAGCGCCTGCGCGCGGCCGCGGCCTACAATGGTGCGGCTGCACTGGCCAGCGGCCGCTTGATTGACAACCCGGACGTTTTCCAATGGGTGAAGGATGCGCTGGTGCATTATTGGGGCGGGCCGAAGCTAACCAGTAATCCGCTGCTTGCGCTGCGGGTTGTGAAGCAGGCACTTCAGGGGGACGAGAACCCGGCTGAGGCACTGCGCGGTGTGCTGCGTGACGCCATTGAATACGTGCGCCCCGCCGGCCAGCGCAAGTACACCGGTGACTGGCTGCTCTACAACATTCTGGAGCTGCGCTTCGTGCAGCGCCGCAAGTCGAGTGAGGTGGCGCGCCAGCTGTCGGTTTCCGAGGCTGATTTGTTTCGCAAGCAGCGGGTAGCTGTGGAGCAGGTGGCGCGCAAGATTGCTGAAATGGAAGCGCACGCCCCCGACCAGCCGGTTGTGGCAGTGGAGCATTAGGAACCAGTCGCATGGCCAAAGATCGCACGGCAAAGCCGCTGCATAAGCCGCCGCGCAAGAAGGGCGGTACCGTGGTTGAGGCCAGTGCAGCTTCTGTGTTTGGGCCGGCCGCTGCCGGTGTGCAGCGCCTGCTGCTGTGGCTTGGAAAGTTGCGCGGCATGCGCGCGCCGCGCGATGAGATTGCCGGTGTGCTGCTGGTTGTGCTGGGTGTGCTCGGCCTGCTGAGCCTTTCCGGCATCGGA
>CANNEJ010000156.1 GCA_947503585.1 Anaerolineales bacterium
GACCCTGCCAGCCGCCGGCAGCCCCGCCACGCGGGCTGCAGCCCGGTACGCTGGACTAGGCAGTTTGCGCGCGCACCAATCTATTTCAAAAGGTAATTAAATGTCAAACCAAAAAATAGTACGCACACTGATGGTGGGAGTGGGCAGCATGGCCCGCCATCACATTCACCAAATGCTGGCGGCAGGTGATGGCACGCGCATTACTGTAATGTGCGAGCCAGAGCGTGACAACTACAAGGCCGCCTGCAAAATTTTTGAAGATAAGGGCCTGCCGCCGCCGCCCAACGAGCCGGACCTCGCCAAATTACTCAAGCGCCACGCCGGCAAGCTGGACGCAGCCTTCATCATTACGCCGCATGCCTACCACCATGATCAAACGGTGGCGTGCATGCAGGCCGGGCTGGATGTGCTGCTTGAGAAGCCAATGGTGATGAACGCGGCGGAGGCGCGCAGTTTGATGCGTGAGCGCGAACGTACCGGCCGGCTGCTGGTGGTGGCCTTTCCAGGTAGCCTCTCGCCGCAAATTCGGCAGGCGGTGCGCGCGCTGCGCGCCGGTGAGTACGGCCCGATCCTCACCATCAGCGGCGTGGTGTGGCAAAACTGGGGGCCCAATACGGCGGGCACCTGGCGGCAGGCGCCGGCGCTTTCCGGCGGCGGCTTTTTATTTGACACGGGCGCACACTTGCTGAACACAGTTTGTGAGCTGGCCGGCGAGGATTTTGAGGACGTGGCAGCCTGGCTGGACAACAGCGGCCGGCCGGTGGAAACACTGGGTGTCGTCATCGGCCGGCTCAAGTCCGGCGTGCTTGTGACGCTGCATGCCTGTGGTGAGGCGATCCCCTCGTGCGCTTCAGATGTGCGCGTGTTTTGCAAGCAGGCCATTCTGCACACCGGCATCTGGGGCGAGAAGCTTGAGGTGCAGTTCAACGGCAACCGGCCGCCACAGGCTATTCCGGTGCGTGATTCGATGGGTGTGTGGGAGCAGTTTCTGGCGGTACGGCGCAACGAGATGCCCAACCCCTGCCCGCCGGAAGTTGGCCTGCGCATGAGCCGCCTGTGGGATGCCATCCGCAAATCTGCTAAACAACATGGCGCACCGGTAAAATGCGGCGCATAATGCGCCGGTTTTGGAGCAACCAATGACAATTCGCGTGACAGTCTGGAACGAATACCGCCACGAAAAAACGGATGCCGCTGTGCGGCAGGTGTATCCAGAAGGCTTGCACGCACCAATTGCGGCGTATTTGCGCCAGCAGGGTATGCAGGTGCGCGTGGCAACATTGGACGAGCCAGAGAACGGGCTGCCTGCCCCGGTGCTGGCCGAAACGGATGTGCTCACGTGGTGGGGCCATATGGCCCACGGCGAAGTGAGTGATGCAGTTGTGGCACGCGTACAACAACGCGTGCTGGAAGGCATGGGTCTGCTGGTGCTGCACTCCGGCCACTTCTCCAAAGTATTCCAAACGCTGATGGGCACCACGTGCAATCTGATCTGGCGCGAAGCAGACGAGCGCGAGCGCATCTGGGTAGTTGAACCTGGCCACCCCATCGCTGCCGGCCTCGGCCCGTACTTTGAGATTCCGCGCGAAGAAATGTACGGCGAGCGCTTTGACGTGCCCGCGCCTGAGGCGCTGGTTTTTGTAAGCTGGTTTCAGGGCGGCGAAGTTTTTCGCAGCGGCTGCTGCTATCAGCGCGGCAAGGGTCGCATCTTTTACTTTCGGCCCGGCCATGAAACTTACCCCACCTACTTTCAAAAGGAAGTGCTGCATGTGATTGGCAACGCAATCAAATGGGCGGCGCCGGGTGGCGGGCCGGCGGTTGAGTACGGCAACCGCGCAGCGCTGGAAACAATTGGCAGCCGTGCGTGACATTCGCCCCCGAGCCGGCAGCTGCGCGCACCAAGCCGGTTGCCAACAAGGTTTTGCGGACCAATTTTATGCGGCGGTATCGCCGCTCGGCCACTGTGAAATATACCCAACTTTTTAAGGAGTGAAACTGCCATGCCAAGACCCGTGACACTTTTTACTGGCCAGTGGGCGGACCTTCCCTTTGAGGTGATTTGCGCCAAGGCTAAAGCATTTGGATATGACGGTATTGAAATTGCGTGCTGGGGCGACCACTTTGAGGTGGACAAGGCACTCAATAATGAACGCTATATCAAGACGCGGCTGGACGTGCTTGCGCAGCACGGGCTGCAGTGCCACGCCATCAGCAACCATCTGGTGGGGCAGGCGGTGTGTGACAACATTGATGCGCGCCATAAAAGTATTTTGCCGGCACGCATTTGGGGGGACGGCAAAGAAGACGGCGTGCGCACGCGGGCGGCCGCCGAGATGATGGACACTGCGCGCGCGGCTAGCAAGCTGGGCGTAAAAGTTGTTGCGGGCTTCACCGGTTCATCCATCTGGCCGTACCTGTACTCTTTTCCGCCAAACCCGCCGGAGCTGGTGCCAAACGGCTACCGGCACTTTGCTGAAATGTGGAATCCGATTCTGAATGTGTTCGATGAGGTTGGCGTGCGGTTTGCGCTCGAGGCGCATCCCACCGAGATTGCGTTTGACATTGCCAGCGCTGAAGCCGCCGTGCTTGCACTGGGCGGCCGCAAGAGCTTTGGCTTCAACTATGACCCCAGCCACTTCGTTTATCAAAACGTCGACTACGTCGGCTTCATCCAAAAATTTGCGGACCGCATCTACCATGTGCACATGAAGGATGCCTATCTCTCGCCGCGCCCCACCGCAGCTGGCGTGTTTGGCGGCCATATTGATTTTGGTGATGCGCGCCGCGCGTGGGATTTCCGCTCGCTGGGCCGCGGCTCGGTTGATTTTGAGGCTGTGATGCGCGCGTTGAATGACGCTGCGTACAGTGGTCCGCTTTCAGTGGAGTGGGAGGATGGAAAGATGGATCGCGAGCATGGTGCGCGCGAGGCGTGCGCCTTCGTGCGCCGGCTGGACTTCCCTACGTCGGCAATTGCCTTCGACGCGGCTTTCGAACGCAAGTAACGGCAGGCCGGGTGCACCTAAAAAATTATTGCGGTGGCTGCCTAAAGAGTTTTGCAGCACAGGAGTAAACCATGGCTGAAACAGGTTTCACCAACATGGCCGGCGCACCAGCAGCCGGCAGTGCGCCGGAAATTGGCATCGGCATGCTGGGGTATGCCTTTATGGGAAAGGCGCATTCGAACGCATTTAAGAAGCTGCCCTACATGATGTATCCGCCGGTGGCCGTGCCAAAACTTGTGGCAATTGCGGGGCGCAACGAGGCCGCTGTGCGCGAGGCAGCCGCACGCTATGGCTACGCGAGCCACTACACAGACTGGCGCAAGCTGATTCAGGATGACCGCGTGCAGTTATTTGATAATGGCGGGCCAAACGACTTGCACGCCGAGCCGTGCATTCTTGCCGCTCAGGCGGGTAAGAGCATTCTTTGCGAGAAGCCGCTGGCACGTTCAACCGCCGAAGCGGCCGCAATGCTCGAGGCCGTAACCAAAGCCGGCGTCAAACACGCCGTGGCGTTCAACTATCGTTTTGTGCCGGCTATCCGGCTTGCAAAGGATCTCATTGCCGAAGGAAAGCTTGGCCAGATCTACCACTTCCGCGCTGTCTATTTGCAAGAATGGATCATGCCGCACTACAACACACCGCACATCTGGCGGCTGGACAAAACGGTCGCGGGCAGCGGGGCACTGGGCGACCTTGGCTCGCACATTATTGATTTGGGGCGGTATCTGGTGGGCGAGCCGCGCCGCGTGTCTGGCGCAGTCAGCACATTTATCAAAGCCCGGCCGGGTGCCGGCGGCAAGCCGCAAACGGTGGATGTGGACGATGCCTTTGCGGCCACCATTGAATTTCAGAATGGAGCACTGGGCACGCTGGAGGCCACGCGCTATGCCGGCGGTCACAAGAACTCCAACTGCATTGAGATCAATGGTGAGAAGGGCAGCATTCGCTTTAATCTTGAGCGCATGAATGAGTTGGAGGTGCATTGGATCGGCGAAGAGCCGCACAGCACGCAGGGGTTCCATCAGGTGCTGGTCAGCGAAGCCCATCACCCCTTCTGGTCAAACTGGTGGCCGCATGGCCACATCATCGGTTGGGAGCACACCTTTGTGCACGAGATCCATCATTTGCTGGATGCGATTGTGAACAACAAGCCGGTTGCGCCGCACGGCGCTACGTTTGAGGACGGCTACAAGAACGCCGTGATTTGCGATGCCATCCTGCAATCAGCCGACACCGGCCGGCGCGTTGATGTAAATTATTAGGGCTGCAACGGCGCTGTAGCTGCGCTGCGCAATCTGCGCCTTTTGGCAGCGCTATAGTTGTGCTGGGCTCAAATTAGTGCAGCAGTACCATCGGTTGGCTGCCTGTGTTGCGCACGGCGGCACCCGTAAGTGCAGTGTCGTGGGCGGCAAATAATGTATTTTGCGCAAGTACGTCATATGGGAGATGTTCCGAGTCGCAGGTTTAGGCACGGGGCTGCGTTGCGGTCTAAAGCGATAGTGCCACCACAAAGCGCGCAGGGTCGAGCAGCTGACTTGAATAGTGTTCAGGGTGCTAATGCGTTACACTGGATACTGGTTGTTGCGCCTCGAATTACACCACCTGCGTTAAATGCGCCGTGTGTGCGGATTGCCAAACGGAGACCTACATGGAAGTCCAGTCATTGACCGAACGCTATCCCGACCCGAACGTGCGGGTGCTCGATCCCCGCTTTGCGAAATATCGCATCGGCAACACACCGCTCCAGCGGCTATACAC
>CANNEJ010000157.1 GCA_947503585.1 Anaerolineales bacterium
GGATGTGCAGCGCGGGCCGGCAGTGCCCACGGCGCCAAACAATATAGCGCGCACCGCCAGCGAAAGATTGGCATCAGCTGCCACAACAATCGCGTTGTTGCCGCCCAGCTCCAGCAGAGAGCGCCCGAGGCGCGCACTCACGGCCTGCGCCACCTCCCGCCCGGTGCGGATGGAGCCCGTGAAGGCCAGCAGCGGAATGCGCGGGTCCGCCACCAGCCGCACGCCCACCTGCTGCCCATCCCCCACCGCCAAATTAAATACGCCCGTCACGCCATGGTCTGCCATCACATCGTTGGCAATGTGCTGGATGGCAATCGCAGTCAGCGGCGCCAGCTCCGAAGGCTTCCAGATCACCGTGTCCCCGCACACCGCAGCCACGGCAGCATTCCATGACCAAACCGCAGCCGGAAAATTAAATGCCGTTATCACGCCCACCGGGCCCAGCGGATGCCATTGCTCGTACATGCGGTGCCCCGGCCGCTCGGAATGCATTGTGAGCCCATACAGCTGGCGCGAAAGCCCCACCGCAAAGTCGCAGATGTCAATCATCTCTTGCACTTCGCCAATGCCCTCGGCGCGGATCTTGCCCACCTCCAGCGCAATCAATTCACCCAGCGGCTCGAGCTGCGCGCGCAGCGCATTGCCAAGGTCGCGCACCAGCTGGCCGCGCTGCGGCGCCGGCACACTGCGCCAGGATTCAAACGCAGCCCGACTGCGTTTTACCGTCGCCTCATAGGCAGCCGGCGAGGCCGTGCGCACCCGCGCAATCTCGCGCCCGGTGGTTGGGTTGTTTGACACCAGCCAAGCGCCGCCGGCATCTTCCAGCCACTGTTGCGGGCCACTGCAAGTTCCCGCGTTGGCCGCTTTGATGCGTAGTTTCGAAAGCAGGTTTTTAGGCATGACACTCTCCAGCAAAGATTTAGCTGCGGGCAGCCTGTGGATTAAACCACAAAGGCACAGCCTGCAGTTCAGGCTGTGCCTTTGCTAAATTTTGGAAGCCTTGCGTTACGGCGCCGGGAAGGCCACCAGCACTGTCATGCCCCACAACAAACGCGGGTCACTGTCCGCAAGCGCCACCTTCACGGTATAGGTGATATCGCCGCGCTTCTCCTCAAACAGCTGCGAAATCTCGGTCACTTTGCCGATTAGCTCAATATCCGGCAGCGCATCCGGCACGATGGTCACAGCCTGGCCTACGCTCACCTGCGGCACTTCAATTTCCGTCAGGTTGTCAGTGAGCACTTCCCAGTCATCAGCCTGTGCCAGCGTAACCAGCGCCAAGCCCGGCTGCACAAACTCGCCAACCTTCAGCGCCATGCGCACCACCTCGCCCGCTATCGGCGCGCGCAGCTCGTTGTCTGCCAGGTTTGCCTCGGCGTTTGCCACCGCCGCCGTCGCCTGCGCAAGGCGCGTCTCAATCAGGTTCAAGTCATCCGGGTTCGGGCCACTGGTGCCCATGTCTGCCAGGCGCCGCTTGGCATCATCAATCGTTGCCTGCGCCACCGTGCCTTCAGCCACCGCCAGGGCCACGTCAATATTCTTGGGCGCCTCCTTGGCATACCGCACCCGGTTCTCTGCATCCTCAAGATCCTGCGCCACTTTGTCGAGCGCCGTGGTGTTGCTCATCTGTCCCTGGTTGTATGCAATTTGCGCGAGGCGCGTGCGATCGCGCGCGCCATTCAGTGCGTTGGTGGCCTCTTCCAAACTCTGCGACACACCCTCCACCGTAACCTTGCGGTTGGCGTCGCACTGCTTGGTTGGGTCGTTAATTATGTCCGGGTCCGTAATCAGCGTCAGCTTTTGGTCACTGCCCACAGAGTATGTGGCGCCGCCCACGTTCACAAGCGTCAGGTTCTTATATTTGGGATTGGGGATAACGGTACAGCCATTTACCGCCTGCACTACTTTGTCGTAGCGCTTCTGTGCATCCTTCTGGTTTTCGGTGGCCGCGTCCAGGTTGTTCTTGGCGCTGCCGCTGGCAGACAGGTCCACCGCCTCCGTGTTTTGCTGCGCCTTGGTGTACGCAAACTGCGCATCCCGCAGTTCGCGCTCGTAATAAGCAACATCCGGAGCCTTCAAATTGCGCAGCTTGCGGTTGGCACGCTCCAGCTTGTCTTCCGCAATCGCCAGTTCGCTTTGCGCCGCAGCGCGCACTTTGCCGGCGTTGTCGTTCAATGCGTCCAGTGCCTGTTGTGCGTTCAACTGTTCCAGCTGCGCGCGATCAAGCACAGCTGAAAGATCTTGCGCATTGCCCAGGCGCGCCAGCACGTCGCCAGCCGCCACCACATCGCCCTGCGCCACCAGCACCTCTACCAGCTGCCCGCCCATGGTGAACGCCAGTTGGCGGTAATCTTTTGGCACCAGGCGCCCTTCAGCCAGCACAGCCCCCACCACATCCGTTACCGGGCCGGGAGTTGCTTCCGGTGTGGCAGATGCCACCGCGCCGCAAGCAGCAGCCAGCACACTGCACAAGGCTATCGCCGCGAGGCCGCTCAATTTATTTGTCTTCATTTGCTTCACTTATCTCCCCTAAATGTAATTATTGCCAACGCCAATAAAATCAACGCGGGCTGAAAGTTATTCGTATGAAAGGCTGTCTTTCACGCTGATCTCAGTGGCCCGGCGTGCCGGCAGCCAGCTGGCCACAATGGAAAGCACCACCACAATCAAAAGCCACCACCAAAACCCCGCCCAATCCAAGTGATACCGCCCAGAGAAACTAATTGCGTTGCTGATGGCAGCCACAAATGGCGGCCCGCCAACCACGCTCAGTGGCATGGCCAGCAGCCAGCTTGTAATGCCGAGCAGCAAGCCCTCGCCCACAAAGACATACGCCACGTCTGAAGACGACGCGCCCACCGCACGCATCACGCCAATTTCGCGGCGGCGCTCCATCACGTTGATAGACAGGGTGCCCGATAGCCCGATTGCGCCAACCATGGCCATCGCAAAAGACATCGTCAACAGCACGGATGTGAGGATGCCGAACTGCGCATTCGTATCCTCGCGGTCGCCCGCTGAGGTGCGCGTACTGGAAACACCCATGCCGCGCGCCTCTAAAAACGCGGAAAGGTCTTCGAGCACACGGCGCTGCCCAACCGCGGTCTGGTCCGTCATCATGATATGCGCAAACGATGCACGCCCGATGCTGTTAGTAAAGTACGCTAGCTCTTCGCGCACCACATAGCCGGTCTCCTGATTATTGGTGATGTCAGAAACCAAGCCAACAATGCGCCACGTGACCTTACGCTCGTTGCCCAGGTCCAGCTCCAAATTCTCTCCAACGCCCACCCCAATCTCAGCGGCAAGCTTTTCATTCAACAACATACTGCGCTGGTCGCCACTGCGCAATGCACGCCCGGCCACAATTTTCGGCTTGAACATCTGCGTGTCCAACGGTACACCGCGCAACCCCACCCGCCAGCCGGTTGCAGAACTATTGTCGCCCACGGTTCCACCACGATCGCCGCGCATTTGGGCCGGTGGTTCTTCATCCGCTCCCTCTGCCGTCTTAATAATTTTCGGCAGGGTTGTCTGCGCCGACTGCCACAGCCACATCTCCGCGCGCCCAACTCCGGGGCGGGTTGCCATGACATCCAGAACCTCCGGTATCAGCTGTGGTTGCTCAAAAACAACATAACCGTCATAGCCAAAGGACCGCCAGGTTTCCGCAATGGTTTCGATAAATGAATAATGCGTACTGAGCACCATCATAAAAATAGCGCCGGCGGTCACCAGCACCAGTTGCGTCAGCGCCACGCGCTCGAGGCGCCGCACACTGTTGCGCAGCATCAGCAACACCATGCGCGGCAAGCCGCGCAAATTTCCCAAAAACTGATCCAGCCAGCGCGTGCCAAAGCGCCCCTGGCCCACGCCGTAGCTGCTTAACGCCTCGCGCACAGAGACGCCCACACCCTGCAACACCGGCCAGATTGCAGCCAGCAGCGGCACCAGCAGCCCGGTAATCAGCTGCGCGCCCACAATTTGCGGCAAGAGCTGGTAGCCCGCCCCGGGCACATTCAAGATGCGCAAGATGTAACCGGACAACAGTACGCCGCCCAGCGCGCCCAACGGCACAGCCACGGCCACGGCAAGCAGCCCGTACACAACCACACCGGCCAGGTAGACGCTGCTAATCTGGCCCGCCAGAGCACCCACAGTTTTCATGATGCCAATCTGCGGCACCTGCTGCACCAAAATCGCATTGATGGTGTTTACCACCAGCGCCACACTTAGAAACAATGCAGCCACGGCCATAACCGTGAGCACCACGCCCACGCCATCCGCCATGGTATGCGCCCAGTGTTCCGTCGGATCCTGTATTTCCGTGAAGCGCACTACAATGCCCTGCCTCTCCAACTTGTTGGAGACTGCATCCGCAACTTGGCGCGCCCGCCCCTCGGAAAAGTCTGCCACCGTAATGCCTACTTGCGTAACGGTGCGGTTGCCCGTGATCCGCTTCAGGCCCGCCAGCGTCACATAAAATGCCGGACGATTTCTGCCCAATGGCGGCTTGGCGCGGTAGTTGTCGCGCACCGTGCCGGACAGCGCAACTGCGTCGGCGCGGGAGTTGATGTCAAAATAAATTGTGCTGCCGGTCGCCGGCACCAGAAAGGGCGCAACGTGGCCCTGCTCAACTGCAATCGAACGGTCGTCCGGCCACGCGCCGGTGCGCAGGTCCACCAGATCCATCTGCTGCGCAGAAAAATCGTCGACCGCCACCACGTCCGCATCCTGCCATTCGGAC
>CANNEJ010000158.1 GCA_947503585.1 Anaerolineales bacterium
CAAGCTGCGGCGCGTTGCGGTTGTGGCTGGGTCCGCCGGCAGTACGGAGGCAGGCTTGGGAGCGGGTGGCGACAATGATCAACATGACCATGCCGGGCACGATCACGACGCACACGAGCATGGGGCGCGCGGCGGCTATTTCAGCCTTGTAATGCTCGCGTTGCCTTTGATCATGGCGCTATTGGTGCCCTCGCGGCCGTTGGATGGCGGTGCTGTGGCTAACAAGGGGCTTAACGCGGCGCGGCCGCTGGTGCGCGCGGATGCCACCAGTCTCAAGCGTGCGGAGAAGCCGCCGGAGCAGCGCAACATCCTGGAGTGGGTGCGCAATTTTAATTACGCCGCTGATGCGGCAATGTATGCGGGGGAAACTGCGGATGTCACCGGCTTCACCTACTTTGACACGCGCCTGCCAGCCGGGCAGTTTATTGTGGCGCGCTACTCCATTTCTTGTTGTGTGGCGGATGCCATGGCGCTTGGCATGGTTGTGCAGTCCGGGCAGGCAGCGCCGGCCGGCAACGCGTGGATCCGCGTGCGCGGCCCGGTGAGCCTTGCAAAGATTGGCGATCAACCAATGCCTCTCATCCAGGCAGTTTCGGTTGAAGCTATCGCTGAACCCGCTGATCCGTACCTCTATCCATAGCCACGCAGCCTGCAGGCACCATGCGCTGCGGCAAACCGAACAACTGTGAACCGCGACCGGTTTGACAATTTAGTGTGGGTGCTAGTTGCTGCGTTGTTTGCAGCGATTGTGGGCGTGCTGGCGGTTGGCGACCGTGTTGGCGCGCGGGTTGCCGGTATCTTTCCTGAGGGCGGGGCGCAGGCCAGTCCCTTCACAAAAATAGAGGTGGCGTTTGGGCAGCCCATGCTTGATAGCTCGCTCGCCGGGCTTTTAGTACTGGAGCCTGCCACCACCGGCACAACAGCATGGGAGCTGGACACACTGCGCTTCACGCCCGGGCAGCCGCTGGTTCCCGGCAGCAGCTACACAGCCCGGCTGGCGCCGGGGGCTCGCAGCGTTTCCGGGCGCGCAGTGCTGCGCGAAACAAGCAGCACCTTCACCGTCCGGAATTCAAAAATTCTCTATGTGTATCCTGCCAATCCGCCGCACGAGATTTTTAGTATTGATGTGCAGGCGGATGCCGGCGCGGCGGTGCAGCTGACAAACACCAACGGCGGCATTTACGACTATGCAGTTGCACGCGACGGTGCGCAGCTGGCGTACTCTGCGCAGAATTCGCGAACGGGCGTAGACCTGTGGCTGCTGGCGCGTAATGGCGGGGTGCCGCGCCTGCTTGTGGCTTGTGAGATTGACCGTTGCATTGCACCGGAGTGGGCCCCTGACGGCCGGCGCATTGCCTACAGCCGGGAGAATGCCGGCGTTGCGCCGGGCTCAGCGCCGGGTGCGCCGCGGCTGTGGACGGTGGATGTTGAGACTGGCGACACCGCAGCGTTTAATCAGGACTCGGAGGTGCTTGGCTTTGGCGCTACATGGTCGCCGGATGGCAAGCGCTTGATGGTTTATGACGGCAGTGAGCTGGCCCTGCGCGTGTATGAAGTGGAAAGCGGGCGCCAGCAAGTGGTGCAAACGCAAATGGGCATGGTGGGCAGCTGGTCGCCGGATGGCGGGCGCATGCTCATCACCGACTTAAAGCTGGCGCAGTCGCAGGCGCTGGTAACTTTGCATTTGATTGATTTCGAGCGCAAGGATGTAAGTGCGGCGATCGGGCCGGACGCGGATGCAAATGACTACAGCTCGCCGGCTTGGTCTCCGGCTGGAGACTGGCTGCTTACGGCGAAGCGCATTCCCGGCAGCGGCCCAAACAAGCAGTTGTGGTTGATGCGTCTGGATGGCAGTGAAGGCCGCGCGCTGTCTAGCGATAACAATTACACCTATGACGGCTATCGCTGGGACGCGTGGGGCACCCGCGCCGTGATGCAGCGCATTGCGCTGCGTGAAGCCGGCGCATTGCCGGAGGTGGTGGTTTGGACGATGGGTGGCAGTGAGGTGGAACTGCTGGTGGCCGATGCATCGATGGCGCGCTGGTTGCCATAAGCAACATGGGGCGGGGCTTGCAGCGCGTGGTAATGCGCTAGCAATCTATATTCCGACGGTGTATTTGAATTCTTGGATCGGGTTAGCCCGGTCCGGACGCGGCAAGTTCCCTGATCTCTGCGCGTGAGGTGTAAATGCGCGCAACATCGCCGTCGCGCATTTGAATTACGCGGTCGGTGTAGGTGATCATGCGCAGGTCGTGCGTAACAATCACGCCGGCGCGCTTGTGCTCGTGGATTAGCTGCGCAAAGGTTTCCACCACCTGATGGGCACGCTCGGTGTCCAAGGATGCGGTCGGTTCGTCCGCCAGCACTACGGCCGGGTTGTGAATAAGCGCGCGCGCAATGGCCACGCGCTGCTGCTGTCCGCCGGACATCTGCGACGGCAGATTATGCAGCCGGGCAGCTAGGCCGAGACGCGCAAGCAGGTCGCGGCTGCGTGTGCGCACGGCGGCGGTCAGTTCGCCGTTAAGGCGCAGCATTAACTCTACATTTTCAAGCGCCGTCAAATACGGGATTAAGTTATTGGCTTGAAAGGTGAAGCCGACCCGCTTGCGCCGGAACTCCACGCGCTGCTTGTCAGACATATCTGAAAGGTTGGTGCCATCGATGATTACCTTTCCAGTTGTGGGCGTAAGCAGGGCAGACAACATGGCGAGCAGCGTAGTTTTGCCGGAGCCGCTGGGTCCCACCAAGCCCACAAATTCGCCCGCTGTAACTGCAAGTGAAATGCTGTTGACGGCATTAAACTTTTGGCCGTCCAGTTCATAGGATTTGACCAAGCTCTCTGTGGAAAGTGCAAAGCCTTCGTTCACGAGGACATGCCCAGCGCCTTGAGCGGCTCGATGCGGGCCGCGTAGCGGATTGAGATTGCGCCGCCAATCGGGCCAATGAACAAGAGCGAAACAATTGCGGCCACCGCTGCTTGGCCGGTGAAGACAATTGGAATTCCAGGCGGCAGCGTGCTGGCCAGCAGCAGTGTGGCAGCGCCACCCAGCAGCACACCAATCACGGTCACCAGAATAATCTGCGCGATTGCAGCCACGGCCACCATCCAGTTTGCCGCGCCAATTGCTTTGAGCATACCCACCTGCGGTACTTTTTGCAGTGCTTGAATTTGGAAGAAGCCGCCAATCACCAGCACGCCGATGATTAGCGTAAAAAACCGCTGGGTGTCCAGCGTACTTTGCTGTTCTTTGTAGCCCGGCAGCGCTTCATAGGCCTCGCGGATGCCGGCCATCTCCACATCCTTAACTTGAGCTGGTATCAGTGCTTTCATTGCCGCCAGGTCGTTGGGATCTTCCAACTGCACGGCAATCAGATTTAGGTTTAGCGGTGAGTTCGGCCCGGTTTTTGAGCGCACACGATCCCAGGTCAATAGTGGCAGGAAGACCACGGGCGCCAATCCGTATTGCTGGCCGTCGCTGAGGCCCACCACAAGCACCTCGAAGGTTTCGTCTCCTGAGCCTTGATCGGTGCGGATGCTTATGCGGTCGCCGACCTTAATTCCCAGCCGCTGAATTACGCGGCGCTCCACTACTGCCTCAGGTGCGCGGTTCGTGCTAAAGGGGCTGCCGGAAATAATTGGCGGCGCACCGGGCAGGCCCGCTTCGACTCCTAAAAGCGCAACGCGGAGCGGGTCAGCGTCCGGGGTTTCCAGCGGAGTGTCAATCGCGGCATTGCTTACCGCAATCGGGCCGACAGCGCGCACGCCGGGTACGCGCCGCACTTGGTTCATGACAGAGCGTGGCAGGCGGCTGGCGGCTATCAGGAGGTCAGAATCAGCTTTGTACACAAGCAAGTCAGCATCAAGCTTGGAAATGTATTCGCGGTTGCCGCCCCCCAGGCCCTCGGCCAAGGCTGCAATGAAGAGCACAAGCAGTGTGATTAAGGCAATCAGCAGGCTAATGAGAAAGAAGCGCACTTTGTTGCGCAGGACTTCCATCTGCGCCAAATATAGCGGCGTCAGGAGTTTTTGCATTGCGGGAGTTTACCGCGCGGCGGGTGGAATTAGGTTGGCCGGAGCGGCACAAAATCTGGCGTGCGCCCGAACGCCCAAGCCCGGCGCGGTGGTTCCGCGCGGCTCTACGCGGGGCTCAGTGTCAGGCGTTTACTTCGTCTGGCGCGGGCTGAACGAAGCCAAGAATTTAGCCATCTGGGTCCCGTACATAGAACTCCGAGCCATACGACATTTGGCGCACTGGAACCCCAAAGGTGACGTCCGCAGCCGTGAGACTCTGCGACAGCTCATGTGCATCGCGCACAATCACGCACGCATCCAGGTGCTCATTGCGCTCGAATGCCGCCTGGTCGCGCTCTGCGGGCGGCGCGCACTGCAAGTGAAGATGGCACCCATCGCGAACTACGCTTGCGTAGAAATTCTCATACATGAACTCAAGTTCAAATCCAAGCTGCGCACGATAGAAAGCGAGAGACCGCGCCATGTCTTTGACTCGGAACACCGGCGCAATATGGCCTAGGAGTCTGGAGTGATTGTTCATCGAGAGCGTGCCTCCTCTCCGTTTAATAAGCTGTGCGCGCTACCTAAATATGCAATTCGAATGTTTTGCTTGCGCCCTAGGGTGTTTTGCCTGTCCCATACATGCAGGGCATAAGCGCTGCTGCATTGTAGTGTACGAGAGTAACCTATCTACAAGGTGAACTGTTGTGGCGGGGCAGGTACTGCAAA
>CANNEJ010000159.1 GCA_947503585.1 Anaerolineales bacterium
CCAGTGCGCGCCGGCACACCGCCACGGTAGACAAGTCGATCGTTGTCGTAGGCGTAAACCACCTCAGGATCGTTGGAGAGCAGTGTGCTGTCAATCTTAAGCGCGGGAAAGCGCGGCAGCAAAGCGCTGAGCACGCCCGAAATTGCAACCAGCACAGGCGACACATCCACGCCGACCTTGAGGTAGCCGCCGCTTAGCAGCAGGCCACGCAAGCGCGCCGGGTTGGCCAGGGCGTAGGTTGTCGCCACGGTTGCGCCCACACTGTGCCCCAGCAAAAACAGCGGGAGCGCAGCGTTGCGTGCAGCTGCCTTGTGCAGCATTGTTTCCACATCAGAAACATAGAGGTCGAAGCGCTCTACATAACTGCGCGGGCCGGCGGAGCGGCCGTGCCCGCGCAGGTCCAGCGTCTCCACCACATAGCCGCGGCCAGTGAGGTGTGCCGCCACATGCTGGTAACGGCTGCTGTGCTCGGCCAGGCCGTGCACAATTGCCACCACCGCGCGCGCGGCACCAGCCGGGCGCCAAGATTGCGTAAATAATTGCGTGCCATCCTTGGCGTTTAGCAGCTCTTCAGTATGCAAAACATTGCTGGAATTCATAGTCTTTTGGGTCTCCACGCGCGCACGCCCGGCGCGCTGGCATACACTCTACCCCAACAGCGCATAAAGCGGCATGCGCTTCAATCCTGATATACTGCGCATGCCATTTGTCGGTTTATAAAAATGCGCAACGCCAACCCGGCCGCTCTGGTTTTATCCGCATTTGGCATCGCACTGGCGGTTGGTCTGGCGGTCATGATCATCGGTTTCACCGGATACATGGCGGCTGCGCGCTACCGTATCTTTCAGCCCACGGTCGTGGTGGTGCCCACCGCCACCGAAATTCTCGAACGCAGACTGCGCGTGGTGGACTTTACGCTGCGCCCCAAGGTAAGCCCCGGGCCGGGCATTCGCCTGGCAGCCGCCCAAAAAGACCAGCTGTTGCGCATGGGCGGTCTGGTGCACACCGTGGCGGGCAGCGCTGCGCGCTTCGCCGTCTCCAATGAAGGCGAGCTCTATGTAGCCGCCGACAGCCTGGTTGGCGTGACCGAGCTGCCGGCCGGCATCAACGACAAATTCACCCTGCTCACACTGCTTACGGGTGAAGTGTTCGTGGCCCTGTCCGAAGGCACGCTGCAGGTGCAAACGCCGCTCGCCTTGGTAGAAATCCGCGCCTCGGCAATGCGCGTCAGCTATGACGCCAAAACCCTAAAAGAAATTAACGCCAGCCTGCGGTTGGGCGGGCTGGCGGAAGACTCCGTGGATCTAGCGATCCTCACCGGGGAAAAAGGGGTGGATTCTGCCGGCGCTGCGGCGGAATCCACGCCGGAAGCAGCTGCCGCGGACGGGCTCACAGACCCGGTTGCCGCAGCGCCCGCCGAGCCCGCGCGCATGACCATTACACTGCTCGATAGCACGGGAATTTTGCGCATCAAGCAGCAGGAGTACCTGCTGGAAGGCGGCCGAACCTACGTCATCACAAAGGATGGTCTGCTTACGCCCGAGGGAACACCCGTCGAGCTCGATGCGCTGCCGATCTGGCTTGAAGTATTGCCATCATCCAGCGCAGCGCTGCGCGCACTGATGCCAACGGCAGTGCCCACCGCCACGAGTGTGGCGACCGAACAACCGGCAGCTACAACGACAAGTGCAGCCCCTGCAACTGCTGTAACTATTGCGACCGCTGCTGCATCCGCCACGGTAGTGGCCAGTCCGGTTCCCAGCGCTACGCTGGCTGCCAGCGCCACGGTTGTGGTTAGCCCCACTGCGCCCGTATCTGGCACTGCCACTTTGGCGGGCAGCGCCACAGCAACCCCGGCCACCTCGCCCGCAGCGGGAACAACACCCACGCCCAGCCCCACCGCTGGCGCGACCACAGATATCATGTCCACCCTGCGCGCCGACCCCACGCGCTTCTCCACTTTGATCAGCGCGCTGGAGAAAGCCGGGCTCGCGCCCACATTCGGCACGGGCACCTACACACTGTTCGCACCCACCAATACCGCTTTCAGCGGCATGCCAAGCGGCGCGCTCGATTTTCTACTGGTGGACACAACCGGCTTGGCCCGCTTGCTAAAGTACCACGCGCTTGGCACAAGCCTGAACAGTTCCGGTATTACAGCGTCCCAAAGTGTTACCTCGCTGGCGGGTGTGGCGGTTGTGGCGCGCAAAGATGGCACCAAGGTTTACTATGGCACAGCCACCGTCTCGCAGGCAGATATCACCTGCACCAACGGTGTAATCCATGTAATCGACAGCGTGCTGTACCCGGTACCAGCCAGCTAAAGCACGCCGCGCTTGCGGCGGTGCTACGGTGCAGTCACAACCACACTGCCCAACTCCACACTGTTCTGCAGCCCGCCGCTGCCATCCACAACCAGGCGCTCCAGCGTATCCAGCCGGTACCAACCCACCTGCACTGCATAGCTGCCGGGCTGCAGCGTGCGCGGCAGTTGCAGCGCAACGCGCTCCGTAAACTGCGCGCCCACCGGCCAGCTGCCTGTGGGCTGCAAGCCGCCTTGCGGCTGCCCGTCCACTTGGGCAATAAGGCTGCCGTCCGCGCCGAGCAGATGCGTGAACAGTGTGTAGTCCGCCGCCGGCGCCGCCAGCGCCTGCCAGCGGGTTGCCACTTGTAAGCTGCTGCCGGCGGGCAGCCGGGTGGCACTCAAGCCAAACGCATCCAGTAGCAGCTGGCCGGCAAAACTCGCAGACCGGGGCTGGTTGGGCTGCGTATCCCCGCGCACAAATAAATCCAGCGTTGCATCTGTAAAGTCGCCATGCCACGCCAGAAATAACCGCTGGCTCAAGCCCTGCTGAAAGCTGCGCTGCGGGTCGTACGCTTGCGCGTCGCCAAAGCTCAGCAGCCACAGGCGCGTGTGTGCGTTGGCCGCCGTATCCAGCAGCGCTGGGCTGCGCGCATCCGTCCACGGAAAATCCCACGCCAGCTTGTAAAGCGGCAACGCAACCGGGCCGTAGTATTCATACAATGCGGACTGCGCGCTATGGGCCAGCAGCAATCCATCTCCCGCTTGCGCCTGCACGCGCAAAGTAGCCAGCAGCCGGCCATAGCCGCCTTTGGCAAACGCAGCATTGAAGTGATAGTGATACAGCCCGACCAGATTAGCGAACAGCACCGCAGCCAGCAGTAGTGGCCGCAAACCACGCGGCGCCGCCTGCACGCCTGCAGCCAGCAGCACCCATAGCGCCGGCATCGCCACAATCAAAAAGCGCACATTAAAGAACGGCATGACCGGCGCGAGCAGCCACGCGCCCAGCAGCGGCAGCAGCACGCACAGTGCCAGCCAGCGCTGTCTCATGTGGCGCGCGCGCCACACGCCCCATCCGGCAACGGCCAGCAACCCGTAAGCGAGCCAGGCTTGGGCGGGCGGCAGCGTGGTGCCCGCCAGTAGTGCACGCGGCGCATCCAGCCAAATGGCGCGGCTGCCGGCCCAATCCCACGCCTGCCAGCGCAGTCCGGCCCGCTCGCCCAAAAACACGCGCTGCGCGAGCACCCACACCGCCAGCGCGGCACCGGGCAATATGCCCAGCCACAGCCGGCTGCGCGTGCTGCGTTTTGCTGCCAGCAACAATAAATGCGCCAGCCACACAAGCGCGCAGTAGTAGTGCGTAAAGAGCGCCAGTGTTACCGCCAGCAGCCAGGCCCACAGGCGTTCGGTTTGCCGCGGCCGTGCTTGATGGCGCAGTACGAGCAGCGTTGCCAGCGCGCACAATAACGCAGCCAGCGCATACATGCGCACTTCCTGGCTGTAGTAAATGCCAAACGCAGAAACCGAAGCAACCGCTGCGGTGGTGACGCCCACCGCGCGCGGGAAAACATTGCGTCCCAAATTGCAGCAGGTGGCTACCAGCAGAGTTCCAGTGAGCACAGAGAGGTAGCGCACGGCCAGTGGCCGGTTGCCGGCCGCTGCCATCCAGTAATGCAGCAGGGCGTGGTACAGGGGCGGATGTGTCTCTACGCCCGGCCGCACAATTTGCGGCAGCGCCTGGGCGCTGAAGCGCACGCTGAAGGCTTCATCGCCCCACAGGTCCTGGCGCTGCACGCCTGCCACACGCAGCGCAAATGCCAGCAGCACAAGCGCAGCGCACACTGCCAGCGTGCGCTGCCGCTGGCCGGGCGCAGCCACTGCAGCAGGCGTACGCATCAACATTCAGGCAACAAAAAAGATTTTGCGGGCAGGCAGCAAGATGCGGTTCACGGCACGTGCAGCACAATCTTGCCAATGTTGAGGTTGGCTGCCATGCGGGCGTGCGCCGCAGCAGCAGCCGTGATGGAAAACTCTGAGTCAATCACGGGCAGTAGCCGGCCATCCAGCACCGCCGGCCAGAAGCGCTCCACAAAGGCCCGCGTGATCGCAACCTTCTCGGCCAGCGCACGGCTGCGCAGTACAGACCCGATCACGCGCAGGCGCTTGCCCATCAGTACCCGCAAGTCCAGCGCCGCCTGCGCGCCGCTCAGCGTGGAAATCAATACCAAACGGCCGCGCACGCGCAGCAATTGCAGGTTGCGCTCAAAGTAGCCAGCGCCCACCGGGTCCAAAATCACATCTACTGCGCCCGCTGCGCGCAAAAGTTCAGCCGCAAAATCGACCACATGGTGGTCCAACGCCTGCAGCGCACCCATGGCAAGGCAGTGCGCTGCTTTTTGCGCGCTGCCCACGGTGGCGTAC
>CANNEJ010000160.1 GCA_947503585.1 Anaerolineales bacterium
GGGCTGGTCCTGCGCCAGATTAGGGTGCGCAGCTCATGCTCTTACTAAAACTCCGCCAGCCCGTAAACGGCCTCACGCATCTGGCTGCGGCTTTGTTATCAGCTGTCGGTATGTTTTTTCTGCTTTGGCTTGGCGCTGGCTCGCCGGCGCGCATGGTTACGTTTGTCATTTACGCACTTTGCCTCATATTACTGTTCTCTTCAAGCAGCGCATACCATCTTCTGCGCGTCGGTCCGCGCCTGCATGAGTGGCTGCGGCGCCTCGACCACAGCGCCATCTTTCTGCTGATTGCCGGCAGCTTTACACCCATGAGTTACCTCTTGCTCAGCCCGCCGTGGCGCTGGCTGATGCTGGGTTCCATTTGGGTGATCGCGCTGGCGGGTGTCGGCTACAAATTGGTTGCCGGCATGCGCTTGCGGCGTGTGTTTGTGGGTATTTATCTGGCAATGGGCTGGCTGGGGGTTGTGCCCGCCCTGCTGGTGTTCGAGTTGCTACCGCTGGCTGCCTTCATGCTGATGCTGGGTGGGGGGCTGTTCTACAGCGTCGGTGCCATCTTTTATGCCACCAACTGGCCTAATCCGTTCCCCGGCGTTTTTGGAGCACATGAAATCTGGCATCTGTTTGTAATTGGCGGAGCCACCAGCCACTATTTGGTGCATGTGTTGTATCTTGTGAGAATGTGATGCGGTGCCGCATCCCTTTCACGCCACAGCTGCGCGCGCTGCCCGCATGACTCCCACCACCTTGATGGCAGCTGCCCGCAAGAGTCCGGCAGCTGCCCGCATGCGCGGCGACCTTGCATACCATGTGCTGCGCGGAAAAATTCTGCGCCTCGAGATTGCCCCGGCCGCGCTGATCAATGAAGCCGAACTAATGGCCACGCTGGAGGTGGGGCGCACACCCCTGCGCGAGGCTTTGCAGCGCCTGAGCCGCGAGAATCTGGTCGTGATCCTGCCACGGCGCGGAACACTGGTGGCGGACTTAAACTTGAGCGACCTGCAAAAGGTGTCGGAGTTGCGCCGTGAGCTGGAACCGTTTGCGGCACGGCTGGCCGCAGCGCGCGCAACGCCCGCGCAGATTGCGGCCATGCAGCAGAACCTGCGTGAAACTGATGCGCTCGATGGCGCCGGCGACTACCGCGCACGCGCTGCTGGCGGAGGCGGCGCACAACGAGTTCCTGGCAGAGCTGCTGGAGCGCATGTACAACCAGGTGCTGCGCCTTTGGTATGTGGGGCTGCACCGCGTGGGCCGGCTGCCCGAGGCAATTGCCGAGCACCACGAGCTCGTGAACGCAATTGCTGCGCGCGATGCAGACGGAGCGGAAGCTGTTATGCGCCGGCATGTGGCCGGATTTGAGAAAGAATTTCTGAAGGTTGTCTAGCATGCGCGATTCAGCGCCATCCCAATCGGCGCGGAGTTAATATGACAATTAGCTGGAGGCCATTATGACCAATGTAGCTGAGCGCCGTTCGCAGCGCCGCGAGGCACGCCGGCACACGCCCGTTGTGCAGCCAGGCGCGCTCATCAACAAACTTGCGCCGACCGAGGTGGTTTCCGCCGAGGGGGTGGAACTCATTCATGCCGCCTCCATGCGCCTGCTGCGCGAGCACGGCATATTGATTGTGGATTACCCCGCTGCAGCTGAGACATTTCGCAAGGCCGGCGCCAGTGTGGAGTGGGTGGATGCGGAGCACCTGTACCCCAACGGCGACACCACCAAGGTCTGCGGCCATTTGGTAAAGATGGAAGAGGAATTGCTGCTAGAGCATTTGCGCAACGCGCCCGCCGAGTTCACACAGCTGGCGCGCAACCCGGCGCGCAACATGGCCATCGGCGGGCAGCGCACTGTGTTTGCGCCGGTGTACGGCCCGCCCTTTGTGGCGGACTACGAGCACGGGCGGCGCGCAGCCACACTGGCGGACTTCCAGAATTTTGCAAAGCTGGCATACATGGCGCCGCAGATCCACCACAACGGCGGCACGCTGGTGGAGCCCAATGATGTGGAGGTCAAAGAGCGCCACTTGGACATGCTGCTCGCGCACGCGTTGTACAGCGACAAGTGTTTTATGGGCAGCGTGACGCACCGCGAAAATGCGCGCGACACAGTGCTGTTTAGCGAGATCCTTTTTGGCGCAGACAACATCCGCGCGCATCCCGCCACGCTCTCGCTCATCAATGCCAGCAGCCCGCTGCGCTTTGATGACCGCATGTTTGGCGCGCTTGAAATTTATGCGCAGGCGCGGCAGGCAATTCTTGTCACGCCGTTCCTGATTGCGGGTGCCATGTCACCCAGCACGATGGCAGCCACGCTGGCGCAGCAGAACGCCGAGGCGCTGTTTGGCATTTGTTATGCCCAAATGCTCAGCCCGGGCGTGCCCGTGATCTACGGATCTTTTCTTGCCAACATAGATATGCGCAGCGGCGCACCTTGTTTTGGAACGCCGGAAGATGCGCTGGCGTTGTATGCCGGCGCACAGATGGCGCGGCGCTACAAGCTGCCGTATCGCTCTGGCGGCAACTTTACCGGCTCGCGCATTCCGGATGCGCAAGCGGGCTACGAGTCCGCCAGCACCATGTGGCCTACGATCCAGGCGGGCGTGAATTTTGTTTTGCATGCCGCCGGCTGGCTGGAGGGCGGCTTAATTGCGGGTTACGAGAAGTTCATCATTGATTTGGAGATGTGCGGCATCATGGCACGTTACATGAATGGCATTGGCCTGGAAGAGGAGGATTTTGCGTGGGACGCCTACCGCGATGTGCCGCCGGGCGGCCACTTTCTGGGTGCGGCGCACACCATGCGCCACTACGATACGGCCTTCTATCAGCACGGGGTTTTCAGCATGGACAATTACGAGAAGTGGGAGGCCGAGGGCAGTGTGGACACTTACAAGCGGGCGCATGGAATTTGGAAGCGTATGTTGCAGGAGTATGAAGCGCCGCCGATTGATCCCGCTGTGCGCGATGCACTGAATGATTTCGTGGCGCGCAGGCGCGCAGACATTCGCGCGGGGAAACTTAATCGGCCGGACTGAAGCGCGGCCGGCAACAAGGCGCGGCGCCGTTACAACCGCGCTGCGCCCGGGGCACCTCCCAGCTTGCGCCGGGCGCCGCACCCTCCCAGCTTGCGCCGGGCGCCGCACTTGAACTGCAGCATTTGGAATTGGCGAAGGTGTGGTGTGGCTTCTGTGGCACATGTGCGATTTGCTGTGCAAGTGCGCGCCTGCGCTGTCCGCCGGTTTGCCTGTAAGGTGTGCGGCACGGAACGGCTCGTACAGCTAAAAGTTAACTTATGAATCACAAAGCGCGGCTTGTAATCATTGGTTCCGGCATCGTCGGCGCCAGCACTGCGTACCACCTTGCCAAGCTGGGCTGGCGGGACCTGCTCGTGATCGATCAGGGTCCGTTGTTTTGCACCGGCGGCTCCACATCGCATGCGCCGGGCCTGGTGTTTCAAACCAACGCTTCGCGCACGATGTGCGAGCTGGCCAAGTACACCGTGGATTTGTTCCATGATGTGCTGCGCCAGCCGGATGGCCAGCCCTGCTTCCGCATGGCGGGCAGCCTTGAGGTTGCGTACACGCCCGAGCGCCTGCATGACCTAAAGCGCCGCTACGGCTACGCGCAGTCATACAACTTGGCGGCTGCTTTGCTCACCCCGGCAGAGGTGAGCGTCCTCAATCCGCTGGTCGACGTGGGCAAAATTCACGGCGCGTACTTTGTGGCGCGCGACGGGCTTGCAAAGGCGGTGGATGGCGTGGCGGCGATGGCCGCGCACGTGCGCGCGCTGCAGGCGGGCGAGTTTTTTGGCGACACGCCCGTCACTGGTTTTGAGATCAGCGGCGGCGCGCGACGGGCTTGCAAAGGCGGTGGATGGCGTGGCGGCGATGGCCGCGCACGTGCGCGCGCTGCAGGCGGGCGAGTTTTTTGGCGACACGCCCGTCACTGGTTTTGAGATCAGCGGCGGGCGCGTGCGTGCGGTGCTCACCACGCAGGGGCGCATCGAATGTGAGCAGGCGCTGATATGTGGCGGCATCTGGGGGCCCAAGCTGGCGCGCATGGCGGGCATCTCCATTCCGCTTACCCCCTGCGAGCACCTACTGGTGAAAACCGAGCCGCTGCCGGAGCTGGCGGGCGCAACGCGCGAAGCTGCGCACCCCGTTATGCGCCATCAAGATTTTGCCATGTACTTTCGCCAGGACTTTGATTGCTATCAAGTGGGCTCCTACAAGCACGAGCCGATTCTGGTGGATGCTGAAGCCATCAAGTCGCCGGCCGACGCCAAGCTGATGCCGTCCGTGCACGACTTCACGCCGGAGCATTTTGCGGTGGCGCATGCGGCTGCAATTGAGCTGATGCCCGCACTGCGCGGCCGCAAGTTCACCACCGCCATCAACGGCATGTTTTCGTTCACAGCGGATGGGTTTCCGGTGTTGGGCGAGTCGGCGGTAGCCGGCTTGTGGGTGGGCGAGGCGGTTTGGATAACGCACGGCGCCGGCGCCGGCAAGCTGCTGGCAGAGTTGATGGACGGCAATCCCGGCATGGATTTGCATGAAGCTGACATCAATCGCTTTCATCCGCACCAGCACGCGCCGGCCTACGTGCGTGCGCGCGGCGCGCAAAACTACCGCGAGGTGTACGATGTCATTCATCCGCTGCAGCAAATGGAGTTCCCGCGCAATGTGCGCCTGAGCCCGTATCACGCGCGGTTGGTGGCGCAGCAG
>CANNEJ010000161.1 GCA_947503585.1 Anaerolineales bacterium
CGCGCCGAACGCAGCGCGATTGCGCAGCAGATAAACCGCCAGGGCGCCCATCAAACCAAACAGCGCACCGGATGCGCCCACCGAGTTGGCGTCCGTAAATAAAAAGCTGGCCAGAATGCTGCACACCCCCGCCAGTATGTACAACGCCGCAAAGCGCCCATGCCCAAACGCCGCCTCCACTTCCGGCCCGATGATGTAGAGGGTGTAGCAATTGACCGCCACGTGTACAAGGTTGCCGTGCAAAAACAATGCAGTCACAAAGCGCCAGTACTCGCCGGCAATGATGGCAGCGTTTATCTTGGCGCCCAGCAGCTGAATAACCAGCGGCCAGCGCGCGTCCAGCCCCCAGCCCAGCGCCTGCTGCAATGCAAAGACGGCAATGTTCGCGGCCAAAAACACGTAGCACCAAAACGGCGGCGCGCCGGGGATTGCGTACTGGCGCGGGTTGGGCAGCGCTGCCGGGCCGCTGGCTGCGGGCAGCTCGCTCACAAGCTGATGGCCGGGCGGTTCACCTTGTGGCGCTCAGCCACCAATATTCCCTCTATCACGGCCACGGCTTGGTCAAGATCTTTGTCATCGTTGGGCACGCAGTAATCAAATTCCGGCAAGCGCAGCAGCTCCTGGCGCGCCATGGACAGGCGCATGCGCTGCTTCTCCGCCGTCTCCGTCTGGCGCCCGGCCAGGCGGCGCTCCAGCTCCTGCTCGGACTCCACGGTTAAAAAGATCAGCACCGCAGCGGGCTGCAGCGCCTTGATGCGCGCAGCACCCTGCACGTCCAGGCGCATCACCACATCCTTGCCGCTGGCCAGCGCCGCTGCCACCTGCTGCTTGGGAACGCCCTTGTACTCGCCATACACCACGGCGTACTCCAGCAGCTCGCCGGCATCAATCATGCGCGCAAACTCCGCCATTGCGCAAAAGTTGTAGTCCACGCCCTCCACCTCGCTGCTGCGCCGCGCGCGGGTGGTGGTGGTCACCACAAAATGCAGCTGCCCGTTGCGCTGCTGCAGGCGCCGCACCACGCTGTCTTTGCCCACGCCCGCCGGGCCGGAAATGACAATCAGCAGCCGCTGCTGCACCGGAATGATTGGGGGTTTCATGTTGCGCTTCGCACCAGAAGTGCTATTATATTCGGGCTGTCACCGGGGAGCACAACCAATGCCACTTTATGAATATCGCTGCCTGGCGTGCGCTGCGCCGGTTTCCATTCGCATGACGTATGCCGAGTTTGACAAGGCCAAGCCCAAATGCCCGCAGTGCAAAAGCACCAAACTGCAGCGCCACCTCTCGCGCGTGCGGGTGCTGCGCTCGGAAGATTCGCGCATGGAGCAGCTTTCAGACCCGTCCAACTTCAACGACATTGACGAGAATGATCCAAAATCGGTGGGGCGCTTCATGCGCCGCATGGGCGGCGAAATGGGCGAAGACATGGGCGGAGAATTTAATGAGATGGCCGGGCGGCTTGAGGCGGGCGAGGACCCGCAATCGATTGAGAACGAGCTGGGCCTCGGTGCCGCCGGCGATGGCGGCGGAACGGGCGACTTCGACGACTAGCGGCCGGCGGCGTTAGCCAGCCGCGCCAGCACATGCTGCAGCACGGCAGCGTGCAGCTGCGCTGCGCCGGCGCCGGCATCCAGCACCACCCAGCGCGCGGGCTCCGCAGCTGCCAGCTGCAGGAAGCCGGCGCGTACGCGCTCATGAAAGTCCAGCGCGTAGCCATCCAGCCGGTTCCACTGCCCGCCCTGCGCCCGCCGGCGCTGCAAGCCGGCCTGCGCATCTATATCCAGTAAAAATGTCAAGTCCGGCACGCGCCCGCCGGTTGCCAGGTGCGTGGTGCGCTGCAGCTCGGCCAGATCCAGCCGGTGGCCGTAGCCCTGGTACGCCAGGCTCGAGTCGTAAAAGCGGTCGCATAAGACCACCCCGCCGCGCGCCAGCTGCGGCTCAATCACCTCCCGCACCAGCTGCGCGCGCGAGGCGCTGAAAAGCAGAAACTCCGTTTGCGGCTGCATGCCGGCGCTGCCGTGGTCCAGCAGCAGCTGGCGCACCTGGTTGCCAATCGGCGTGCCGCCCGGCTCGCGCGTGTTTATTACCGCGTGCCCGGCGGCGGACAGGGCGTCTGCAAGCTGCTGCGCTTGCGTTGTTTTGCCGCCGCCCTCAGGCCCCTCAAAGCTTACAAACAAACTCACCCGCTGAAGATCCGCACGCGCCGGTTGGGCTCTTTGCCATAAGAGTGCGAGATAAGCTGCGCCGTGCGCACCAGCTCGTGCTGGTGGCGGCGGATGCGCGCATCCTGCGGGTACAGGTCCAGCTGGCGCACACCCAGGCGCACGCTCTCCACGCCCGCCTGCGCTTCTTGCAGCGCTTCGGCCAGCAGCGGATCGTCCGCTTCCAGCCCGCTGCTCACCTGAAAAACCTCCATCAAAAAGCCGTCAATTTGATGCGCAGTGTTGGAGCGCAGCACGTACACCGGCATGCCCAGGTTTTCGGCATCGCTGATCGGGCGCTGGCGCCGGCGGTAATAAGACTTGAGTGTGAGCAGGGCGCTGGCATCTTCCACGCGGTCCACCAGGCGCAGCGGCACACGCAGGCGCCGCGCAGCTTGTTCCACGCGCGTGCGCGTGATGCCGTAGGCATACACCTTCACCACCGGCGCATCGCCATTTTGCGCGGTAGCCACGGGCACCAAGCCGGGGGCAGCCGTGGCGAGGGCGGCGGGGGCAGGCGCATAAGCGGAAGGTGCAACCGCCCGCTGCACCTGGCCGCCTTGCACCACCAGCGGCGGCCGGGCCGCGCGCGCATTACTGTCGTACACGGACGGCTGCGCACTGCGCCCCGCCTCCACATGCAGCTTGCCCGCGGCATCGCGATAGCGCAGCTCGGGCACGCTCGCAAAGCCGCGCAGCGCGTTGTCCACGGCGCTGGCCACATCCACGTGAATGCGCAGGCGCGCACGCTCTTCAATTTCCACCAGCACATCAAAAGTGGGCGGTGCGCGGCGCTCCAGCACAGTCTTGCGCGTGCCGCGCCGGCGCGCCTCTTCATCAGAGAGGGTCACTGCCTCCACGCCGCCCACCAAATCCGCCAGCGTCGGGTTGCGCAGCAGGTTGTCCAGCGTGTTGCCGTGCGCCGTGCCAATCAGCTGCACGCCGCGCTCCGCAATTGTGCGCGCAGCCAGCGCTTCCTGCTCGCGCCCGATCTCGTCAATCACAATTGTCTCGGGGTTGTGGTTCTCCACCGCTTCAATCATCACCTCATGCTGGCGCGCCGGGTTGGGCACTTGCATGCGCCGCGCGCGCCCCACCGCCGGATGCGCAATATCGCCGTCGCCGCCAATCTCGTTCGATGTGTCCACCACCACCACGCGCCGCCGCTCGGCCAGCACGCGCGCCGCTTCGCGCAGCATGGTGGTCTTGCCCACGCCCGGCCGCCCCAGCAGCAAAATACTTTTTCCGGACATCACCAAATCCTCAACAATTTGTGTGGTGCCATAAACCGCGCGCCCCACGCGGCACGTCAGCCCGATGATTTTTCCCTGCCGATTGCGAATGGCGGAGATGCGGTGCAGCGTGCGCTCAATGCCGGAACGGTTGTCCGAGTCAAACTCACGCAAGCCGGCCACCACCGCCTGAATGTCTGCCGCCGTCAATTTGGCTTCTGCCAGCGCCACCTCGCCGCTCAGGTAGCGCGCTGCCGGCACGCGCCCTACATCCATCACCACCTCCAGCAGCTCATCAGACCGGTCCAGCTCGCGCACGCGCTGCGCAATTGCCGGCGGCAGCAGGTTCAGCAGCGCCGGCAGGTCATCAGTCAGCAGCGGGTCAGGTTCCATCACAGGCGTTTCACGCAAAGTTTCCGGCGCCAGTTGTGTAGTAGCCATCATCTGCTCAATTCAAGCGTTCCCAAGCTGGCAGCGTGCCCGCCCCGGGCGCAAACTCCGCCGGCGGGCGCGGGCGCGGCGCATAATCTGGCTGCGCTTGCCGCCAGTCCGCGCGCGCATATTCAGCGATGCGCGCCGTCACTTTTATTTCCGGCGCCGGCAGCACAGCCAGCCGGTCCAATAGCGCCCGGCGCACCGGCACCGCGAGGCGCTTCACCATCACCGCCTGCTGCCCGTACAGCGTAAAGCCAAAATCAAGCAGCGCATGCCGCATCCATTGCTGGTAACTGCGCACGCACCAATATAAGGGGTTGCCGGGCTGGTGCGCTTCCAGCTGCAAAAAGCCGCCCACCACCACAGAAATAGCATCCTGCACCTCGGGATGCAGAAACGGCTGCACAAAACAACCGCGCGTGCCGCGCCCCACCTGCAGAAACGCCTGCAGCTCGCCGCCGCGCGTAAATACATATCCGTTGCCCTTCACGGGCGGAGCCGGCTCCACTTGCTGCACCAGCCGCGGCACCACATTGTCATAAAGCGCCAGCACTGCCAGGCCATCCGCCGCCGTGCGCTTGCGCAATGCGCTGCTGGGGCCGGGCGGCACCGGCGGCTGCAGCTGGTAAATTTCCTGGCGGGCGTAGATCGAAAAACCGCTGCGGCGCAGCATTTCAAATTCCGCAGTGTGCTCGTCAACCTCGGCAATCAGATTTTGCGCGCCGCGCCGGCCGGCCTCAGCCGCCAGCTCCTCCAATAGTGCGCTGCCCGTGTGCGGCGGCAGCTGCCCGCTGGCCGGCACCAGAAAGTGCACGCGCGCGTATGAGCCGCTGCTGCG
>CANNEJ010000162.1 GCA_947503585.1 Anaerolineales bacterium
CGCCAGGCCGAGCTTGGCGCGGCGCAACGCCTCGCCCACCGGCAGGCCCAGCAGCACCCCCTGCCAGAAATGCTGGGCGAGCAGATCCGCGCTGATGAGCGGCGCACTGACCGAGCCGTAAGAAATTTTGGTGGAGCCAACCACGGCGCGGCTGCCGGACTCGAGCAGGCGCAGGCAGATGGCCG
The DNA here is from genome assembly GCA_947503585.1 of Anaerolineales bacterium. Classification (GTDB taxonomy): domain Bacteria; phylum Chloroflexota; class Anaerolineae; order Anaerolineales; family UBA11657; genus BD1. The sequence continues at coordinate 186 of CANNEJ010000162.1, forward strand.
CCTCTGACTGCTGCTTGCCAATGATGTTGGCGCCGTAGCAGGCTTCGCTAAAAATGATTGCGGGTGGAATCGAGTCGCCCACATCCTCCGGCCGCAGGGCCGTGGGGTACTGCGGACCAGAAGTCTCTCCAGACGCGTGGCCAAACCATTCTGCGCTGTCCTCAAGTCCATGCAGGTTGAAGTACGCCAAATCCATCGGCGCCAGCGAGCGGGTGGGCAGCGACTCCGCCTGCAGCGGCGGGCTAGTGCGCAAGTCACGGCCGCGCCCGATCAAATTAAATATTTCGCGCGAGGCTTCGCGCCACACATCAGCGCTGTAGCCGAAGGTGCGGTTGAGCGCAATGTTGGGCTGCCACGTTGGAAAGAACCAATGCAGCAAACGGATCAGCGGCGGCAGGCTGGCTTTCGGTTCTAAGTGGCCGCGGATGGCTGCGCGGATGACGCCGACCAGAAAGCGCGGGTCGTTGTTGCAAGTGGAAGGCAGGCGCCCGACCGGCCATTCCGGCACAAAGTAATTTTCGTCGGGCGTGCCGTAGGGATTGTCGGATGGCACGTCGCGGTCGTGATCGTCGGTGGGGTTGGGCAGGCGGTGGAACGGCACCACATCGTCGCCGCCGACCAGCAGCACCGAGCCGATGCGCCGGCGGCTGGCAGCCAGCTTCGTTTGCAGGTCGTGCAGCAGCAGCTTCACATCCCACGCGTTGGCAGCGTTCACCGGCTTCAAGCCCAGCGGCAAAAGACTCTCGGCACAATCCGGCAGCAGCAGAAGGCATGGCCGGCGGGTGTGCTGCTCCGTGGCTTGCGCCAGGGAACGCAAGTTGTCCAACACCTCGCCGGTACCCGCAGTGGAAAACTTTTGCTCGAGGTTGCGGCGGCTCGTGACGATTACGTGGACCGGCACCAGCCGTGAGCCGGATGGCGAGCGCGGCTTGCCGCTCAGATTTAAATTGCGCAGCTGCTCGCGCAGGTGCTGCAATTCGGAGGTGGCATTGAGGCCAGGCGCTGTTATCGGAGCGTTGGCGGTAGTGCTGTTTTGGGCGGGTGCGTTCCACGCAGTTTCGAAATCCGGTTGCGGCACATTGCTGGTTTTGGGTGCGTGGGTCTCAACATGCAGCCAGTCGGCAGGCTGCATGGCGGGTGAGCCTGCGGTACCAAGGATGCTGCTGAAGCCAGCGCGGTCGGTTAGGCGGTTGGTTCCAAGTGCCTCAGCCACCTCCGGCGGGATCGGGCCGGGCGGGCTTATGCGCGGTTCTGGCGGCCAGATTGGGCGGAACGCGTGGTCACGCCCCCAGTAGCGGCTGGCCACTTCTGCTGCGGGATCCAGTGCCACCACATCGTGCAGTAAGGCCACGCCGGCTCCGTAGTCGCCGGTGCGCAGCAGGGACTCCGCGAGGCACAGATTGATTGGTACACACGTGGGCCAGCGCTCGTAAAATGCGCGCGCCAAGGGGAGCGCGAGCTCGTGTTCGCCAATTGTCCAGTGACTTTTGAGGAGCAGCACGGCCGGCAATGGCAGCGGCGCATCTGCTTGCATTGCGCGTTCGGCTGCAGCGCGGGCTTCGGGCCACTGCGCTCTTTGGGCAGCCAGCCAGCTCTCACGCGTAGCCACCAGCCACGGCACGCGCGGCAGCGCCGCACCGCCAAGCAGGCGGCTCATCCCAATTGCCAATGTGGCAGCTTCACTGTCTCCCGTACCGTCTGCGGCCGTAACAAGCAGCGGTGGCACGCTTGCATTTTCCGGATCAACTATTGCAAGCGCGCTCAGCAGATCGAGCGCGGCATTAAACTCGCCCTCCAGCAGGTGGGCACGGGCCAGCAGCAGCCGCACCGTGAAGTCTCCGGGCCACGCTGCAAGCCAGGTTTTTGCCAGCTGGCGAGCATAATCCGGCCGCCCGTTGTTTAAGGCGGCATGCAGCGAACTGATTACGCTGGCGCGATCAAGCATGAGCGCCGTGTTGCAATAGGTGTGCCAGTTCGGACTTGAAAGATATACTTACAACCGTGTTAAGTCAGGCAAACGGCGTAAAAGCGCCAATTTCAGCGGCAAACAATGGTGCCACGCACCGGCTCATTCACCTGCAAGAAGTGTCCAAGAGCTTCAAGGTGGGCGCAGCCATGGTGCCGGTTCTAAATCAAATCTCGCTCGAAGTGCAGGCCGGCGAGTTTGTCGCGGTGGTGGGCCCTTCCGGCAACGGCAAATCCACGCTGCTCAACATGGTGACCGGCATCGATGCGCCCAGCAGTGGCATAGTGCATGTTGGCGGCCATCGCCTCAACGGCATGAGCGAGAACGATCTGGCTGCGTGGCGCGGGGCCACGGTCGGCATCATCTTCCAGTTTTTTCAAATGTTGCCGGCGCTGACTTTGCTGCAGAATGTGATTCTGCCAATGGATTTTTCTGCGGTGCTGCCCGCGCGCCAGCGCCGTGAGCGGGCTGCCCACTTGCTGGAGCTGGTGGGCCTGGCAGACCAGGCGCACAAGCTGCCCAACATGGTGTCCGGCGGGCAGCAGCAACGCGCTGCAATTGCGCGCGCGCTGGCCAATGACCCGCCCCTACTGCTGGCGGACGAGCCCACCGGCAACCTCGACTCCAAGACCGCTGCCGAAGTATTTGAGTTGTTTTGCACGCTGGTGGAGCAGGGCAAAACTATGGTGATGGTGACCCACGACAAAGAGCTGGCGCGGCGCATTCCGCGCGTGATTGAGATTGTGAACGGCCAAGTAAGCGATGACCGGGCGCAGGCGGTAGAACGTTCTTTCATGCCGGCAGTTGTACTGCAACCGGCAGCGGCGGGCGCGCATTAAGCGCGGCACTGTATGAGTGTGCTGTGGGCAAAACTATGGTTTGACTTGTGGCACCAGAAGGTGCGCACGGTGCTGGTTGTCACCAGTGTGGCGGCGGGCGTGTTTGCGGTGGGCGGCATCTTTGGCATGAGCGACCAATTGATTGGTGGCATGGATGAGTCACATCGCAAGACCCAGCCGTCGCACATCAATATGTTTCTGCAGCATGCGGTGGGACTGGCCAACGCCGAGCAGCTTGCCAAGCTGCCCGGGGTGGAAGGCGTTGACCTTGGCAATCAGATTTCAGTACGCTACAAAATGCAGCAATCTGCGGAGTGGCTCGGCGGCAACATCGTCACGCGCAGCGATTACGCACAACAGACCTACGACGTAGTCACACTCAAAGCCGGCAGCTGGCCCACCCGCAATACGATTGGTGTCGAGCGGCTGACGGCGCAGTACTTTGGCCTGAAGGTGGGCGACAACGTCCTACTGGAGATGCCGGACGAAACTTCGCGTGCGTTTGAAATTACCGGGCTGATGCGCCAGCCGCTGGTGGAACCGCCGCAGTTTGGCGGCGATGCCGTGTTTTTCATGGACAACCAGGGCTTGGAGCGGCTTGGCATTCCCAATGGGCGCTACTTCAACCTGAAGGCGCGTACAGAGCCGTACAGCGAAGAGAATGCGCGCGCGGCTGCTGCGCAAATCAAGGACCGGCTTGCCAAAGACCGCATCAGCGTGGGTGCCACGCTGTTTCAGGGCCCAACCGAGCACTGGGCGCGGCCGCTGGTGGAGGGCGTGCAGCTGGTACTTGAGGTGCTGGCGGTTGTTTCATTGTTGATGAGCGTGGTGCTCGTGACCAACACGGTAACCGCCATCATTACTGAGCAGACCAACCAGATTGGCATCATCAAGGCGATTGGCGGAACCCGGCGCGTGATCGGGCGGCTGTATTTATCCGGCGTTGCCTTTTATGGCGTGCTGGCGTTCTTTATTTCGGTGCCCTTGGGCGCGTTGCTTGCGTTTGGAGCCAGCCGCTGGTTCCTGAACATGTTTAATATCGAGCATGAGATTTTTGAATTGTCGCGGCGCGCGTTTGGATTTCAGGTATTGGCTGCACTTGCTGTGCCGCTCTTGGCGGCGCTGCATCCTGTGCTGCGCGGTGTTGCAATTACTGTGCGCCAGGCGCTGGCTTCCTATGGTTTGGGCACCGGCCAGTTCGGGCGCGGGCGCTTCGAGCCGGCGCTAGAGCGCGCGGGACTCGGCCGGTTGCCGGCGGGGCCCGCGCTGGCGTTGGGCAACATGTTGCGGCGCAAGGAGCGCCTGCTGCTGACGCAGGTGGTTCTGATTGCTGCCGGTGCGATGTTTATCTCGGTCCTGAGCCTCAATGAGTCGTTGGTTTTTACGCTGGATACGGATTTGGCGCGCCGGGCGTACAACATCCGGTTTGTTTTTGGGCGCGAGGAGCGTTTTAATCGTGTGCTGCCTATGGTGAATGCAATGCCAGAGGTAGCCGCGGCCGAGCTTTGGTACGTGCACCCGGTGTCGGTGCTGCGGGCCGGGCAGCGCGCGCGCGAAGTTGGCTCCGGTGCGCAAATCATTGGCGTGCCATTTGGCAGCGACATGTACGTGCCGCGCGTGCTCGAGGGGCGCTGGCTGACCAATCGCGCCGCCAACGAAATTATGATCAGCCGCGAG
>CANNEJ010000163.1 GCA_947503585.1 Anaerolineales bacterium
ATGGCAGCTGCCACACGCTGGCTGTGGCGTGGGCCTAGACTGCGCCAGCGCACCAATGCAAATTAGTGCGCCGGGCCCGGCCGGTATGAGCTGCTGCGCCTGAGCTGGCATTGGCCGCAGCCGCGCTGCAGTCCGGCGCAGCGCTGCGCGATCGGCTGCCCGCTTCCGCATGGGCCGTTGGGCCGGCGGCCGGCCAGCTGCCCATGGAAGCGCAACCGGCAGCGTTCAACATAATTCCGCTGGCTTTTCCGGACACAGTTTCGCGTCACCAAGCCAGCCGGCGGCACACGCGGGTTAGCTCCGCAATTCTTAAGACTTCTTGCCAAGCGCTTAACCGCGTATTAAAATGGCGCGGTTAAACTTTAATCATGCAAAAAATATTAGTGATCGAAGATGAGCCAACGGTGCGCGAGATGCTGGTGTTGAACCTGCGCGCGGAAAAGTTTGAGGTACTGGAAACCGGCGACGGCGTGGAGGGCCTGAACCTCGCACGCGAAAAACAACCGGACTTGCTGCTGCTGGACCTGATGCTCCCCAGCCTGGACGGCATCTCCGTCTGCCGCATGCTGCGGCGCAGCTCGCAAGTGCCCATTATTATGCTCACTGCGCGCGGTGCCGAGCTGGACCGCATCATGGGGCTGGAGAGCGGCGCCGATGATTACGTGGTGAAGCCCTTTAGCCTGGGCGAGCTGCTGGCACGCGTACGCGCGCTGCTGCGGCGCGCCGACCCTGCGCAACGCGACAGCGGCACCCAACTGCAAAGCGGCGACCTGCACCTGGACCTGCTCGCGCAGCGCGCGGTGCTGGGCACGCAAGAACTGCGCCTCACGCACCGCGAGTTCACGCTGCTGGCCGAGCTGATGCGCCACGCCAACACCGCGCTCACCCGCGAAGGCCTGCTCTCAAGCGTCTGGGGCTACGACTTCCCCGGCGACACGCACACTGTGGATGTGCACATTCACTGGCTGCGAGAAAAAATTGAACCCGAACCCTCGCGTCCGCGGCGTATCGCAACCGTGCGCGGCGTTGGCTACCGCTTTGAGGGCTGAGCCGCTATCAACGCTGCTGCCAGCCCGCTAACCCTTGCCTTTGCAGCAGCTGCGCTTGGGCTGGCCGCGCTGTGGTGGAGCGCCCGCCGGGCACAAACTCTAGCGCTGCAACAACTACAACGCGCGCTAACCACCGCAGCCGAAAGCGCGCTGCTCAACGCCCAAAACGCAGCGCGCCTGCACGCGGTTGCCAGCGCAGAAACCGATGCCTTATTGCTGCTTGCGCCAAATGGCACCGTGCTGCAACTTAACCAGCCGGCACAGCTATTGTTTGGCAGTGCCGCTGCCGGGCACACTCTGCTGCAAGCAACGCATTTGCCGCAATTGGACGAGCTGCTAACGCAGGCGCTGGCAACGCGCGCACCGGCTGACCGGCATCTGCAAATTAATGGGCAGCCGCATCACGCCTTTGTGGCGCTTGCCGGCGCAGCAGGCGAACACGGCGCCGTACTTTTGGTGCAGGATCTTACGGAACTGGAGCGCCTGGGCCGTGCGCGCCGTGACTTTGTGGCGAACATCTCACACGAACTGCGCACCCCGATTACTTCCATCCGCCTGATCGCCGACACACTGCGCCACCTTCCTGACCTGGACAGCCAGCGCCAGCACAGCCTGCTGGAAAAAATCGCAATTGAGACTGAGGCGCTGGGCCAGCTGTCCGGCGAGCTGCTGGACCTCGCACAAATTGAATCTGGGCAGGTGCAGCCCAGCTACGAACTTGTCGCCGTGCGCGATCTGCTGGCCACCGTGCACCAGCGCCTGCAGGCGCTGGCGCATGGAAAAGCGCTGCACGTCCAGATTGAAGCCAGCCCCGCGCTGCACGTGCGCACTGACCCGCTACTGTTGGAGCGTACTTTGGTGAACCTGCTGCACAATGCCATCAAGTTCACGCCCGCCGGCGGCACCATCACATTGCTGGCGCGCGTTGAAGAACCGCGCCTGCTGCTCGGTGTAATTGACGGTGGCAATGGCATTCCGCCGCTGGAGTTGCCGCGCATCTTTGAGCGCTTCTACCGCGGGGATCCGGCGCGCAGCAAGGGCGGCACCGGCTTGGGTTTGGCAATTGCAAAACATGCGGTGGAGCTGCTGGGCGGCAGCATTTGGGCGGAGAGCAGCGGCGCGCCGGGAGCCGGCGCAGCGTTCTATATAAAACTGCCGTTCCCCTGAATCTGCCTGCGGTTGCAAGCAGCAGCACCGCGCTGCCAAACGGGCGGCGGCCGGTGCGAGCCCGGGCGCTTCCCAGTTATGTTGGGGGCTACGCCAGCGCTGTGTGCGGGTCTTATTGGGTGGTGGTGCGGGTTGCGGGCAGGCCCAGCGTAACGGACCAGCAACATAGCAGCAGGACTGCGGAACCGATCAGGCAAGCAGCGAGGCCAGCCCAAGCGTACAGCAGCCCGGATAGCAATGTGCCTGCAAAGCGGCCCGCTGCATTGGCAGCATAGTAGAAGCCCACATCCTCCGCGGCCTTTGCCGTGCCGGCATAAGCAAGCACAAGATAAGAGTGAACGGAGGAGTTGACCGCAAAAGCAAAGCCAAATACTGCCAGCCCGCCCACAATTACCCAGTCCGGCCGCGCCACATCACCAAGCAGTGCCGCTGCCAGCAGCGCCGGCACCAGCGCCAGCAACAGGGACCACCGGCGCGCCGCCGGCACTTCGCTGCTTAGCCCGTCCGGGCTGCGCCGCACCAAAGCCGGGGCAGCCGCTTGCACCAGTCCGTACCCGATCGTCCACACAGCAAGGAACCCGCCAACCATTGTGAAGGACCAGCCCGACGCATACAGGAATACCGGCAAGCCAACCACAAACCAAATGTCGCGCGCCCCGAACAGGGCGACCCTGGCTGCCGCCAGCAAATTCACGCCGCGGTTCTTTGCAAACAATTCTTTCGCTGACTCGGACGCTTTGGCCTTGCCCATCAGCGGCGGCAACAACGCGCCAACCGCCACAAGTATGCCGGCAAGCGCAGCAGCCATGGCCCAAAGTGCGCCCCGGAAGCCAGCGGCTTCGAGCAGCAGGCCGCCCAGAAAAAAGCCGCAGCCTTTCATTGCGTTTTTGCTGCCGGTAAACCACGCCACCCATCGAAACAGCCGGCCGGAGGCATCCCCTGCCGTCAGCTTGATTGCGGACTTGCTGGCAGTTTTTGTCAGATCTTTTGCGACACCGCATACGCCTTGCGCAGCCACCACCCATGCAATGGAAACAAGCGGGCTCCAACCTGGCGACAGGGCAGACAGCATAAGGAAGCCGGCAATTTGCGTAGCCAGGCCCACTGCCAGCATGCGCGCAATTCCAAAGCGGGTGGCCAGCCAGCCGCCAATCAAGTTTGCGCCAACACCCGCCAGCTCGTACAGCAGAAACAAAAGCGCCAGAGTGAAAGGCGAGTAGCCCAGGCGGAAGAAATTCAGCAGCACCAGCATGCGCAATGCGCCATCGGTAAGTGTGAAGCCCCAGTATGCGGCGGTCACGATGGCATAGTTCCGCAGGCCAGAGCCGGAGCCCGCCGCTGGCATGGTTGTGGTGCGCATCAGATGCCCGCTGCAAACATGTGGCAGGCCAAATCCACCATGCGGCAGGCGTAGCCCATTTCGTTGTCATACCACGCGTACACCTTGAGCAGCGTCCCGTCCGTCACCATCGTGGCCGGCGCATCCACAATGGAACTGCGCGTATCGCGCGCATAATCCGCTGAGACCAGCGGGCGCTCTTCGTACCCCAGGATGCCAGCCAGTGGCCCCGCCGCAGCCGCAAGAAAAAGCGCGTTCACCGCTGCGGGTGTCGTTGCGCGCTGCAGTTCAAACACGCAGTCAGTAATGGAAGCATTTAAGACCGGGGCGCGCACGGCGTGGCCGTTCAGTTTTCCCTTCAACTCCGGATAGATTAGCCCAATTGCGGTAGCACTGCCGGTTGTAGTGGGCATCAGGCTCAGCATTGCACTGCGTGCCCGGCGCAGATCCTTGTGGGGCGCATCAGTAACCATATTCGTGTTTGTGGGATTGTGGATGGTGGTAATCTGGCCATGGCGAATGCCAAGCGCCTCGTGCACTACTTTCACCACAGGCGCCAGGCAGTTGGTGGTGCAGGAAGCTGCGGTAACAATTGTGTGCCGCGCCGGATCGTAGAGCAAATGGTTCACTCCCATTACCACGTTTAGAACAGTTTCCTCATGTACAGGCGCAGCCACTATCACGCGCCGCGCACCGCGGCTCAAATGGCCCGCCAGCACCGCCGGCGTCAGCAGCTTGCCGGTGCACTCCATTACCACGTCAACGCCCAAGTCACCCCAGGGAATATCTTGCGGGGCTGCTTGTGCTGAAAATGAAAGCTGGCGCCCGCCCACCTGCAGTTGGCCCGCACCGGCAGCTTCAATGCGTGGTCCGCGCCAGCGCCCTTGCACACTGTCAAACTCCAGCAGATGCGCGCAAGCTGCTGCGCCGCCCTTGATCTCGTTCAGGTGCACAACATCGAGGCGGTTGCTGCGGCGCGGGTCATCTGCCTGCCGCTCCGCCGCACCCAGCGCTGCGCGCAGCACCAACCGGCCAATACGGCCCATGCCATTGATGCCCACACGCATGTCAGTA
>CANNEJ010000164.1 GCA_947503585.1 Anaerolineales bacterium
TTTTGTATAGTCCCCAACTGGAAACATGGCGTGTGCCAGCTGCTGCTGGTTGAGCACGCTCAGCACATACGATTGATCCTTGGCTGCATCCGTTCCGCGCAACAGCTGCCAGCTTGCGGGCTGCCGCTGCACGCGGGCAAAGTGGCCGGTAGCCAGGTATTGCGCACCAAGGCTCAGCGCTTCATTGAGCAAAAATGTCCAGCGAATGTAGCGGTTGCATTCCAGGCAGGGGTTGGGCGTGGTGCCTGCGCTGTAGCCATCCAGAAAAAACTGCACCACCTGCTCGCGGAAAATTTGTTGGGCATCAACTACATGAAATGGAATTGCAAGCTGGCCGGCAATCGCGCGCGCCTCAATGATTGCGTCCGGCGCGCAGCATTTATTGTGGCCGCCGCGCGCATCTCCGCCTGGCGCATCGCTCCACAAGCGCAGCATCAGGCCGATCACATCGTAGCCCTGTTCCACCAGCAGCGCGGCCGCCACCGAGCTGTCCACGCCGCCGCTCATCGCAATCACCACGCGCGTGCCGGCGTTTGCGCGCTTGGCTGCCGGTGATGTTGTCATTTGCGCAGCGCTGCCACGCAGCGCTCCACTGTTTGCACTGCGTAATCCACGTCTGCTGCAGTTGTGGTGCGGCCCACGCTGAGGCGCAGTGATCCGCGCGCCCACTCTGGCTGCAGGCCCATCGCCAGCAGCACGCCGGAGGGGCGCGGGTCGCCGGTCTTGCAGGCGGAGCCGGAGCTGGCAGCCACGCCCTCCACATCCAGGCGCCTGAGCAGTGCATTGCCATCCACGCCGCGGAACACAAAGCTGGCATGGTTGGGCAGGCGCATTTGCGGGTGGCCGGTCAGCCGGCTCTCAGGTACGCGTTGCAGCACGCCCGCAATCAAGCCCGTGCGCAGCTGCAAAAAGTTTTCGTTGTCCGTTGTGCGGCGCTGCTGCACAAGTTGCAGCGCTGCCGCCATGCCGGCAATCAGCGGCACATTCTGCGTTCCGGCGCGCAGGCCGTGCTCCTGGCTGCCGCCAGTTTGCATCGCCTGCAGTTGCGTGCCTTTGCGCACATACAATGCGCCCACGCCCTTGGGTCCGTAAAACTTGTGCGCACAAATCGAGAGCAGGTCTACGCCCAGTGCCTGCACATCCAGCTCCAGCTGGCTTGCGGCCTGCACCGCATCCGTGTGAAACAACACGCCGCGCGCGCGCGCAACCGCGGCCATTTCCGCCACGGGCTGCAGGCTGCCCACTTCGTTGTTGGCTTGCATCAGCGAAACCAGCACCGTGTCCGGCCGTATTGCATCTGCCAGCTGCTGGGCGCTGACACATCCATGGGCATCCACTTCGAGCAGCGTCAGATCAAAATCAAAATGATCCGCCAGTTGCTTTGCCGTGTGCAGCACAGCATGGTGCTCAACTGCCGTGGTGATCAGGTGGCTGCCGCGCCCGCAAGCCTGCGCCGCCAGCGCCGCGCCGCGCAGCGCCAGGTTGTCGCTTTCGCTGCCACCGCCGGTGAACAGAATTTCGTCGGCACTGCAGTTGAGGGAAAGCGCCAGCTGCTGGCGCGCGGTGTACAGGGCGTGCTCGGCCTGCTGGCCCCAGCAGTGAACTGAATTTGGATTGCCAAACTGCTCGCTAAAGTAGGGCAGCATCGCCGCCAACACTTCCGGTGCCACCGGGGTGGTGGCAGCATGGTCAAGGTAAACCTGCGGGCGCATGGCTGCAGTGGCTACAACTGGAAGCCGCCGGTTGCCGGTACTACTTTCTGTGTCAGGTTGTCAACATATTCCCGGAGCTTTTGCTCCAGCGCCTGCCAGTCGTCGCTGGCCAGAATGCGGTGCATGGTGGCGGCGTCCGCAGCGGTGCCGGCAGTGAGGATCTGCGGGCACGTGCCGTAAAGTGTGTACCAGGCGTCCGATGGCTGAATGCCGAGCCGGGTCATGTTGGGCACCCAGTCGCGCACCACAAACTCGAAGTACTCTTTTTCGAGGTCGGGCTTAATGTCCCAGCTGAGCAGCAGCTTTACCATAACCGGAAACTGGCAGTAGATAGAGAAGCGCGCGCGCCGCGCGTCAGGCCCCCTTGGCTTCCAACACCACCACCGCAGTTTCTTCGGGCAGGCTGCTCTTGGTAACCTTGAAGGTATCCTGCGGTTCCACTTTAGTGAGGCCCATCTCCTTCAGGAACTTGGCCAGCGGATCAAGCTGCAGTTTAGTTTTAGCCAGCTTGTAATGCATGGGAATAACGATGGACGGCTCAATCAGGCTGATTAGCTCGGCGGCCTGCCCGGCGTTCAAGCCATTGCCGCCGCCGACGGGAACCAGCAAAATATCTACGGTGCCAAGGGCTTCGATGTCGGCCTGCGAAAGGATGGCACTCAGGTCGCCGAGATGGCAGACTGTCACGTCCTCATAGTTGAAAACAAAAACCGTGTTCCCGCCTGCGCCGTTCGTGCCGCCCTTGCTCTTGGCGGGCGCGGTGTGCACGCCGGTAATGAAGACACCGCCAATTTCATACTCGCCGGCGCCGTGCAGGGTGCGCGCCTCTTTGATGGCGGCGGCGTGATTGTGCCCGGGCGCATCGTGGCTTATCGTCACAATATCGGCCTTCAGGCGCGGCATCGAAAAGCCAACCGACGCGTCAAACGGATCGGTGACGATGGCGGTGCCGCTGCGCTCGCTCAACCGGAAACAGGAATGGCCGAAATAATTAATTTCCATTGTGAACGGCGAGTATACCATCGCGCTATGTTTCGCCGATGCTTTGCATCGCATAGCGCGGGTGTGACTGGTTGTTCTGCCCGAACCACCGCAGAATTAGGGGCGTGCTGATGCCGGTGCTAAAATCCAAAGCACTGCTGCGCAGCCACCGGTTATGTCAACGTGCGGCAACTGCGCGCCAACCTTGCGATCCCGGCGCCCAAAAGAGACCCTGTGACTGAAACTTCTTTACTGCCTTACAGCGCTGCCGAGCTTGAAGCCGCCGCCGCCGCTGGCAATTTACGGGCTTACGATGTACTGGGGGCGCACTGCTGCATACGTGCCGGGCAGGCAGGCGTGGCGTTCGCAGTGTGGGCTCCCAACGCCAAGCGTGTGGATGTGGTTGGGGACTTCAACGCCTGGCAGCCGGCAGCGCACCCGCTGCAATTGCACCGCAATACCGGCATTTGGCAGTTGTTTGTGCCGGGGCTGCAGGCGGGTGCACTTTACAAGTACCTTGTCTTCGGAAGCGACGCGGCCGAGCCGTGTTTCAAAGCTGATCCGGTCGCGTTTGCGGCAGAGCTGCGCCCGGCTACGGCTTCGATCGTGTCTGACCTGAGCCATTATGCATGGCAGGATGCGCGCTGGATGCAGGCGCGCGCACGCCGCCAGCAGCCGGACTCGCCGATCTCAATCTATGAAGTGCACGCCGGCTCGTGGCGGCGTCAAGCGGGAACGGGGCAGCCGCTCACTTACCGGCAGCTGGCTGCAGAGCTGGTGCCGTATGTGGCCGGGCTTGGCTTTTCGCATATTGAAGTACTGCCGCTGACTGAGCATCCGCTGGATGCATCCTGGGGCTACCAGACCACGGGCTACTTTGCAGCCACCAGCCGCTTTGGCACGCCGCATGATTTGATGTATTTTGTGGACGCGTGCCATTGCGCCGGGCTCGGCGTGATTTTGGATTGGGTGCCGGGGCATTTTCCAAAGGACGCACACGGCTTGGCGCAGTTTGACGGTACTGCGCTGTATGAGTATGCGGATGAGGCGCGCGCCCAGCACCGGGGCTGGGGCACTTATGTTTTCAATTATGGCAGCGCACAAGTGGCGGCGTTTCTCATCAACTCCGCACTCTTCTGGCTGGACTTCTATCATATTGACGGCCTGCGGGTGGATGCCGTAAGTTCGATGTTATATCTGGACTACGCGCGGGGAGCGGATGAATGGCGGCCGAACGCGCACGGCGGCCGCGAACATTTGGAGGCGGTGGCATTTTTGCGGCAGCTCAATGCAGCCGTGCACGCGCAGTTTGCGGGGGTGATCACCTTTGCGGAAGAAGCCAGCGACTGGGTGGGCGTCACCGCCCCCGCAGCCGGCGGCGGTCTGGGTTTTGATTACAAGTGGAACATGGGCTGGATGTCGGACACGCTGCGCTACTGGAGCACGCCATTAGCTGCCCGCGCGGCAGAGCACGCGGCACTGACCTTTCCGCTCATGTATGCATTTAATGAAAACTTTTTGCTGCCGCTTTCGCATGATGAAGTGGTGCATGAGAAGCGTTCGCTGCTGCAGCGCCTGCCGGCTGCGCCCGGCGTGCAGCTGGCAAATTTGCGTGCGCTGCTGGCGTTTATGTTTGCATTGCCCGGCAAGAAGCTGCTGTTTATGGGCAGTGAGCTGGGTGCAAAAGGTGAATGGGATTATGCCAGCCAACTGGCGTGGGAGCTGAGCGCGGATACGGGGCATGCCGCCCTGGCTGCACTGGTGCGCGATCTCAATTCAATGTACCGTGTGCTGCCGGCGCTGCATGCGTGGGACTGCCGGCCGGAAGGTTTTGCGTGGCGGGATACTGGCGCTGCGCAGCGCGGGATTGTGGCGTTTGAGCGCCACGCGCTGGGCCGTGAGGCGCTGCTGGCGGTGTGCAATTTTTCGGGAG
>CANNEJ010000165.1 GCA_947503585.1 Anaerolineales bacterium
GCGGCGCGCGGTGGTGCTGCACACCTTCCCCGAACTGCCGGGCCTGGATCCGCGCGATGTGCTGGTGCTGGCGCCCAACATCGTTGCCATGGCGCCGGTGCTTGCGGCGGTGTTTCAGCCGGACACAGCCGACACCGCGCAGGCACTGCACCTGCCGTTTATTGTGGCGGATCGCGCCCTGCGCCGCACGCATGAAGTTGCGGATGCGCTGTCCGCATTGCTGAGCCTGCTTGCGAGCCGCTGCACCACTGCTGACGTGCTGGCATTTGCCGCGCGCAAAGTAGTGCAGCGCCGGCTGCAGGTTGATGATGCGGTGGTGGCCGGGTGGGGTGCATGGGCAGCAAACCTGCAGGTGCGCTGGGGTTTGAATGCCAGCCAGCGCACTAAGTTTGGCCTGCCGGCGGGCCTGCTGGTGCACACTTGGCAGCAGGCGCTTGACCGTTTGGTGTACGGCGCGGTTGTGCCGGATGCCGTGCCCACCCGCGAGTTGGGCGGCGTTGTGCCGGCTCCCGCTGTTGATGTGGCCGATATTCCCGCGGTGGGTGCGCTGGCAGCGCTGCTGGCGCGCTTGAGCGAGCTGGAGGCGGAGACGCGCCGGCCGCGGCCGGTGGGCGCGTGGTGCGAGCTGCTGCAGGCAGCGCTCACAAGCCTGTGCGCGGTGGAACAGGATGACGAGCCGCAACTAAACAAGGTGCTGGAGCGGTTGGCCGAGCTGGGCGACTGCGCCGCGCTGAGCGAGGTGCCGGTGGGCTTTAGCGAGCTGCGCGTAATTTTGGCAGCCGACCTGACGGGTGAACCCGGCCGGCAGCAGCTGCGCAGCGGCGTCATTACCGCCACATCACTGGTGCCGCTGCGCTCTGTGCCCTACCGCGTTATTTGCATTGCGGGCTTTGACGAGGCAGCGCTGGCAACCGGCGAGCCCGACGGTGATGACCTGCGCCAGCGCCCGGTGCTGATCGGGGACAGTGATCCGCGCGCCGAGCTGCGCCAGGCCCTGCTGGATGCGGTGCTGGCAGCCGGTGAGCGTTTGATCATCACCTGTACCGGCCGCACGCTGCGCGCCAACGCAGCAATTCCGTTTGCGACGCCGCTGGCCGAACTAGTGGAGTTGTGCGGCCGCGTGGCTGCGCTGCCGCAGCCTGCACCGGAAGCCAAAGGCGGCTTGCAGGCAATCCGGGTGGAGCATCCGCGCCACGCGCTAAATGCTGCAAACTTTTTGCCCGGCCAGCTGGGCACAGCGGGCGCGTTTGGGCACCTGCCCGCTGCCCTTTTTGGCGCGCAGCTGCTGCGCGGTCGCAAGCCGGATGGCGCCGACCCGCTGGCAGAGTACTCATCGGCAGTGGAGCGCCCGCCGGAGTCCGTGATCGCGCTCGATGACCTGATCTCATTTTGCAAAAACCCCCTGAGCCATTTTGTGAAGCGTGTGCATGGCATTCGCCTTTCTGATTTTGACAGCGATCAAGCGGCGACGCTGCCGCTGGAGTTGGGGCGCTGGGATGGCCCCAAGCTGGCGGGGGACCTGTTGCAGCGCATGCGCTTGCATGCGGGCGATGCCGCGGCGCAGGCGCACGCTGCTGCGGAATGGGCGGCGGCGGTGCAAAACACCGGGCAACTTCCGCTTGGCGCGTATGGCCAGGCCAGCCTTGCGGAGCTGCGGGCGCTGGTGGATGAAATTGTGCGGCAATGCGAAGCGAAGCAGCGGCCGCTGGGTGAAGGCCAAAGTGTGCCGGTGCAGCTGCAGCTGTCGGATGGCCGCAGCATTGCGGGCGCGGTGCCGGGCGTGCACAGCGGCCCCGGCCGAACCGCCAGCATTGTGCAGGTATTTTGCGCCGCCAACAAGCCCGCAGAAATGATGGCGATGTGGGTGCGCATGCTGGCACTGTGTGCAGCCGGCGGTCCGCAGCTTACCGATGCATGGAGCATTGGCAAGAGCAAGGACGACCCTTCAAAGAGTTACGCGTACATTGCTGAATTTGCTTCTACTGCCTTTAGCCAGCCGGATGCGCTGGCTGCGCTCGAGGAGCTGGTGCTGCTCTACGACGAAGGGTGCGCGCAGCCGCGCCCGATGTTTGGTGATACGGCGGAAAAACTGTCCGGGGATCCGGCGAAAGCCAAGGGAGCATTCCAGAGCTTCGTATACAACATCGAGCCCTATCACCCGGAGCAGCTGGCATATGGCGAGCGCTTGCGCTTCAGCGAGATTTACCCAAGCGGCGGTGAAAACGAGCTATTCTTTCGGGAATTGTTTGGGCTGCGCGAACGCACAGCCAATATCCGCAACGATCGGGCGCGCGCTGCTGCGCGCCAAAGGAAGCCGGCAAAGTGATGCAGGCTGCGGCCGAACTTGATCTGGCAGGCGCATTGCCAACGGGCCGCCTGGTGGTGGAAGCCAGCGCGGGCACCGGCAAAACTTATGCGGTGGCGGCCTTTGTTACGCGGCTGGTGGCCGAAGACGACATCCCGATCCGCCAGATACTGGTGACAACCTTTACGCGCGTGGCGGCGCAGGAGCTGCGCGACCGCATCCGCTTGCGCCTCTTGGGAGCCTTGGAATTTTTGCGGAGTGGAGGCGGGCTTGGCGCCCGCGACAGCGTGGAGGCTGCGCTTAGTGCATGTGATGCTGCGCAGCGCACGCTGCGCAGCCAGCGGCTTGCGAATGCTGTAAGCGAGTTTGATACCGCCACGATCAGCACCATCCATGGGTTTTGCCAGCGCGTGCTGCGCATGGCCGGCAGCAATGCGCAGCTGGCGGAGCTGGGCGGCAGCGGCAGCGAGCTGGTGGCCGAAGTGGTGAATGACATGCTGGTTGCGGCCAGCACGCTGGCGGCGCAAACCTGGGACAGCAGCAGGTTGGAGCGAATTGTGAAAGCCAAGCTGGGCAACCCCACGGCGCGGTTGTGGCAGGCGGATGCGGCTGCGGGCAACGGCGACGCAGCGCTGGATTTGGTGCAGCGCTGTGTGGACGAGGTAAACCGCCGCATGCTGAGCACGCTCTCTTACGATGCGCTGCTACAGACCGCAGTGCGTCTTGTTGGCGATCCGGAAGCCGCTGCTCTGCGCGCTGCGGTGCAAGCGCGCTTTGCCGTGGCCGTGGTGGATGAAGCCCAGGATACTGACCCGCTGCAATGGCAGCTTTTTGATGCGCTCTTTCCGGTGGCGGGTCGTGGCCGGCTCATAGTTGTGGGCGACCCCAAGCAGTCCATCTATGCCTTTCGCGGAGCGGATGTGAACTCCTATTTGCACGCGCGCGCAAGTGCGGAGCGCAAGACGCTGAGCACCAACTTTCGCAGTGATCAGCCGCTGTTGGATGTACTAAATTGCTTGATGGCCGCCGCGCAGTTTGGCCCGCAGATTGAATATCAGCCGGTGCAGGCTGCACCCGGGCAGCAGCACAAGCGCGCCGGCAGCGGCGCGGCGGTGGCCGAGTTGCTTCTACTGCCGGCTGACTACGACAGTGATCTGCTTCATCACAGTGTGGTTCAAAAAGTACGCGCCGTTTTGGATTCAGACTTGCAGCCTGCCGGCACTGTTGCGCGGGCGGCACGGCCGGGTGATGTCGCAATCCTGGTGGACAACCGTTACCTTGGCCGGCAGCTTGAGAATGCGCTGTTGCGCGCTGGCATTCCAGCCGTGTCTGGCGGCACAGACGCGGTTACCAACAGCACCGCGTGTACCGAATTGCGCAGCCTGTTGCAGGCGCTGGTGTGGCCGGCAGCGCAGGGGCCGGCGCGCCGGGTGGCGCTGGGCTGGTTTGGCAGCCAGCAGCTTGCGGATTTGGCAGTGCAGGACGACGCGGCGCTTGTGCTCATGCAAGAAAGCCTCGCCGTGTGGGCCGTCGTCCTGCAGCGGCACGGAGTGGCAGCCTTGGGCGTGCAGCTGCTGGCCCGTGAGCAAACGCTGCAGCGCATGCTGGCTGCCGGGCATGGTGAGCGCCGGCTGACAGACCTGGCGCATTTGCTGTAGCTGTTGCACGAACGCACCCACGGCAGCGGAACCCAGCCGCAGCTGGCGCTGGATGTGCTGAATGACCTGGAGCGCTTGGAAGAAACGCATGAACTCATCAGCCGCCGGGTGGAGAGTGATGCCGATGCAGTGCAGATTCTGACAGTGCATGCAGCCAAGGGCCTGCAGTTTCCGGTGGTGCTCGTGCCGATTGAATGGAAGCAGCCCGCCAAAATGAAGCACGACCGGCCGCCGATTTATCGCAACCAGCCCGATGATTTGGAGCGCCGGATTGATGTGAGCTGGCTGCTGGGCAAGGGACAGGACGAGGCCTGGGAGCGGGTGGCCGCTGAGCGGGCTGCCGAACAGGCGCGCTTGTTGTATGTTGCCGTTACCCGCGCGCAGCACAAGCTGGTGCTGTGGCTCGCCAGTGATGAGCATGCAGCGGCAACGGCGCTCTACCAGTGTTTCGGCATCCAGCACGTGTCGTCCGGCGCTGCGCAGCTTTCTGCGCAGCTTGCGGAGCGCATCCGTGATTTGGGCAGCAGTCTCTTGATTGCGGATGTGGTGCCGGGCGCGCTGGCTGCGGTTGCAGCTTTGCCGCGCGCTGTCCAAAACGCGCAGCCGGAAATCCTCCGGCTGGCAGCGCCGCCGCCGCCCGTT
>CANNEJ010000166.1 GCA_947503585.1 Anaerolineales bacterium
GGCCGCCTGCTCTTCTTCGATGCCGCACTGAGCAGCAACAACCAGCTAGCGTGCGCCAGCTGCCACAACCCGGCACTTGGCTTCGCCGATGGCAAGCCGCTGGCGCAGGGTGGCGCCACGCTGGCCCGCAACACGCCCGCCCTTTACGGCGTTGCCTACAGCCAGACTTTGTTTTGGGACGGGCGCGCGCCCACACTTGAAGAGCAAAGCCTGACGCCGCTCACCAACCATGCGGAGATGGCGGTGCAGCCGGCGCAGCTGGAAACCGAGCTGGCTGCGATCCCGCGTTATGCGGAGCTATTCTCGGCGGCATTTCCAAATCAATCCAAGTCAATCAAGTTCGAACAAGTCACATTTGCACTGGCAGCATTTGAGCGCACGCTGCTTGCCAACAACACGCCCTTTGATCGCTATGCCGGCGGTGACAGCACCGCCCTCAGCGCGTCCCAAAAACGCGGGCTCGCGCTCTTTCGCAGCGGTGCCACCGGCTGCTACAACTGTCACCCCGGCCCGCTCTTCACCAACGGCGGCTTTGAGCGCCTGGGCGTGAACAGCGCAGACAACGGCCGCGCCGATGTGACCGGCAATGCCGCCGATCGCGGTGCGTTCAAAGTGCCCACGCTGCGCAACATTGCGCTCAGTGCACCCTACATGCACGACGGCAGTCTGCCCACGCTTGAAGCCGTGGTGGACATGTATGCCACCGGCAAAGGCCTGCGCGCCGGCGCTGACGCCCGCCCGGCCGGTGCGCTCTCGCGCTTCATTCGGCCATTTGAACTGAGCCCTGCGGAGCGCGCAGATCTGGTGAACTTTCTCTACGCGCTCACAGACGAAAGCTCAACGCCGGACGTTCCGGAAAATGTACCCAGCGGCCTGCCGCTTGCAGCTCCGCCTGAAAACTCCGGCCGCGTGCTGGCAGCCGCAGCCAACACCGGCAGCAGCCAGCCCACAGCCCGCGCATCTACCACTTTGCGCGTCAAGCCTGGCGCATCAATCCAAACTGTCATCGACAGCGCCATCCCCGGCGATATTGTTGAGATCGAAGCCGGCATCTACAACGAGGCCGTGGTGACGGACACGCCCAACCTCACGCTGCGCGGCGTGGCAGATGCGGCCGGTAAGCAGCCGGTGCTGGACGGGCAGGGCCGGCATGCCAACGGCATATCGGCCACCGGCAACAATGTGGTGATAGAGAACCTGACACTGCGCAACTATCGCAACAATGGCGTGTTTGTGGATGGCGCGACCGGCATTGTGCTGCGTGATTTGTTCGTGGAGGACACCGGAGTTTATGGCGTGTACCCGGTGCACTGCAGCGATGTGCTGATTGAGCGCGTTACCGCCACGGGCGTAAATGATGCGGGCATCTACGTTGGCCAGTGCCGCAACATTGTGGTGCGGGACAGCATTGGCTTCGGCAATGTGATTGGCATCGAGGTCGAGAATTCGATTGGCGCCGAGGTTTACAACAACGAAACCTACGGCAACAGCGTCGGCATCTTCATTGACCTGCTGCCCAACCTGCCCTCCAAAGCCTCGCGCGGCACCCGCCTGCACGACAACATCAGCCGCGACAACAATCTGCAAAATTTTTCCACGCCCGAGATGACCTCAGCCATGCTGCCAAACGGCGTGGGCATCCTGGTGCTTGGCGCGGACGATGTGGAAATTTACAACAACAATCTGAAAAACAATAACACCGTTGGGCTGGCAGTCTTTAGCGCTGCGCCATTTTTTGACAATCTGGACATTGACCCCAATCCCGAGCGCCTGCATGCGCACGGCAACACCTATTCCGCCAACGGCAGCGCGCCGGACAAACTGGTTGTGGAGCTGGGGCTTTATGGAGCCGATGTGCTGTGGGATGCAAGCAACTGGTCCCCGCGCTTTGATGACGAGATCAAAGGCGCTTTTCCCCCAGCGCTGCCCGCCACCGGCTGGCCGGTGGTGTTCCGGCGCGCCTACTGGCAGCTGCTAAATTTTGTGATCAACACGCTGGGATAACTTTGGTTGCGCACCCGCGCACGCCACCAATCACGCAAACAGCGGCTGGTGGGCGGTTGCCGTTTGAACTAAAGCTTCTGCAGCCGCAGCGCTGAGCGGCGAATGCTGCGCGCAGGCGCGCAGCACCAGAGGCAACAGACCGGCATCGCCGGGCGTGCAAAGGCCGGTCACATTTTGCGACAGTACAAAGTCCACCGCGCGCTGCACAACCTCCGCATTTCCAAATGGCTCGTACCATGTGTGATGCGTGGGCGGCCGCTCGCCCCACGGCGCACGCGCCACCGCCTTGATGATCATTACCCCCACATTCGCAGCGGCACAGGCCGCCAGCAATTCTTCCGCCGCAGCCCGGTAGTCCGGCAGCGCCCACTGCACAAAGTTGAGCGGAAACATCACGGTATCGAAGTCAAATCGGCGCAGTGCCTCAAGAAATACACGCGGCGCCTGCACGCCATGACCGGTGATACCCACGCGGCGCACAATACCCGCGTTCCGCGCTGCAACGATTGCATCCAGTGCGCCGCCGTGCGCCGTCGCTTGATCCAACTCCGCCATGCTAGTAACCGCATGCAGCTGAAAAAGATCGAAGCAATCCAGATGCAGGTAGCGCAGCGATTGGCGCAGCTCGGCCGCTGCTTCATGTTGTGAGCGCAGCTGCGTCTTGCAGCCGATGAAAAAGTTGTGCGCGGGATTGCGCCGCAGCCAGTCCCCCAGGCGCTGCTCGGCCTGCGCATAGGACGGTGCGACATCCACATGGTTGACGCCGGCTGCCACCACCTGCTCGATGACGGCATCCGCATCCGGCTGCCGCAGCTCTCCAATTGCATAGGAGCCAAAAATTGCCGCGCTACTGGCATGCCCGCTGCGCCCGAGAATGCGGGTTTGCATTGCAGTGCGCGCCGCTGAACTTACCCGGCGACCCGCGCCATCAACCGCAGCGCGGTGGCTGCCAGCATGGCGGCCCCCAGTGGCAGCGCATCTTCGTCCAAGTTGAAGTCAGCCGTATGCAAGTAGCGCGCCGGTGCGCCGGGCGGCTTCACGCCCAAGCGGAACATTGCGCCGTCGCACTGCTGTGTCATGTAGGCAAAGTCCTCAGCGCCCATTGAAGGCTGCGCCGGACCCAAGCCGGCACTGCCCAACAACTCCCGCGCGCTCGTGCGAATTTCATCCACGACACCCGCATGATTGTTTAGCGGCGGATAGCCGCGCTCAATGTTCAATGTATAGTCCCCGCCAAGTGCGCGCGCCACTTGCAGGCAGCGCTCCACCTCCACTAACAGTTGTTCCCGCACGCCGGGATCCATGCTGCGCAGCGTGCCTTCAATATAAACCTCGGCCGGAATAATGTTGGAAGCATGCCCGCCGCGGATGACACCCAGCGAAAGTACGCACGGCTGCAGCGGATCAATGCGCCGCGACGGCACCGCATACAGCGCGTTCAGCACTTGTGTCGCCAGCCAGATGGGGTCATTGGCGCTATCAGGATGCGCGCCGTGCCCGCCACGCCCGCGCACATTTGCATTAAAAGAGTCGACGGCCGCAAGCACCATGCCGGACTCAACGCCAATCTGCCCCGTCTCCAGCGTGCCATCCACATGCAGCGCAATGACGCTGTTCACCCCGGACAGTGCGCCGTCGGTAACCATGCGCGGCGCCCCGCTGATGCCCTCATCATCCGAGGTTTCCTCGCACGGTTGAAAAATAAAGCGCGCCTGCCCGCTGAGCTTCTCGCCGGCCAGCAGCATCGCTGCGCCCAACAGCATAGTGGTGTGCGCATCGTGTCCGCACGCATGCATCTGGCCCGCAATGGTGGAGGCGTATTCAACCGCATTCAACTCATGGATCGGCAGCGCATCCATATCCGCCCGCAGCGCCACTACCGGGCCAGCGCCATCACCCAGATAGCCCACAACCCCGGTCTTGCCAATGCCAGTCTGGGTTTCGACGCCCAGCTCGCGCAGAGTGCGCGCCACCAGCGCGGCCGTCTCATGCACTTCAAAGCCCAGCTCCGGTCTGCGGTGAATTGTGCGCCGCAGCTCCACCAAGCGCGGCTGCAATGCTTTAGCTTTGGCAATTAAGTTATGCATGTTCGGCATTATAGGGCACCGGTTGTAAAGCGCTTTGGGGAGAAGGCGTTAGCCATAATTGTTGGCAGCGCACCGAGCGCCAGCTCCGCCACGCAGTAGCCGGCCATAAATGCGAGCGGCATGCCATGACCGGTGTAGCCCGCAGCAATGTATTCACCGGGACGCCCCGGCAGCGCGCCCACCAGCGGCTGCCCGTCCGGTGTGTAGCACATCACGCCGCTCCACTCGTACTCCACTGCCAGCGCAGCAAGCCTTGAAAAGTGCGCGGGCAGAAATGCGCGCAGGCCGGCTGCTGTTTCCGCATCCAACTGCGTGTCATCATCGCAATCGCGGCCCATGTCCGCACTGCGCCAGCGCATGCCGCCCAGCACAATGCGCCCATCTGCCAGCTGGCGCCAATACTCATACCCATCATTGGCTACAAGACCAAAGTCCCACATGGGTTCTGCCGGCGCCGTAGCCAGCAC
>CANNEJ010000167.1 GCA_947503585.1 Anaerolineales bacterium
CATAGAAACCAATCTGGTCATAATTGGTGAGGCCAAGCACGTGCGCAGCCACCTCGCCGTGCGGATAGATGCGCCGGTGGCGTGGTGACAACACCAGCGCCGTCAAATGCGGTTTGTCGACCGCACTAATTGCGGCCTGCAGCATGTCGCGCTTCTCCACACTCAGCAGCGGGTAAAGTGTTTTGCGCAGAAGATTAATTTCCTGCTGCGACTCCGGATCCAAATAGAGCCGGTTAGTAATTAAGTTCTCCACATCCGGATAAGGCTCGCCCAACAGCGCGCTCAGATCCTGCGCGATGAGCCGCAGCACAATCAGCTCATCCTGCCCATCGATATCCTTGTCTGAGTCCTCATCGCCATAGTTCACATAACCATATTCAATTGCGAGGTCATACAACACGGTGTTGGTGACCAGCAGCTCACCCTTGCGGTCATAGATGTTTCCGCGGGCCGGCTGCAGCACCTGCCGCTGGCGGGGAGCGGTCAGATCCAGTTTTGTTTGAACATTCTGGTCAAACGGCAAGTAGACCAAGCGGCCCACCACAACCAGTGCGCAGGCCGCAAAAAGTCCCAAGATCGCCCGCAAGCGCGGGTGAAGTGCAGCGAGGTTGTCACTCACCCGGACTTGACCCCGTACCCATAATTTTGCGCTGCAGCCAGGCGCTGATGGTCTCGCGGGCGTACTGCGCCGGCAAAATCTCCGGTTCCGCAGGTGCTGCGACGGGCTGCGCCTCAAAGCTCATGGGAACCTCGAGGAAAAACGTGCGTGTGAAGAGCATGGGTGCAAACCCCAGCTCGGTGATTGCACGCTGACGCATCAATGGGGCCGAACGCGCAAGGCTCAGGCCTGCCTGAACACGGTCGTTCTCAAAGCGCAGCGTGCTGATTTCGCGCCGCAGGCGTTGCACATCACGGCCCGCCGCCACGGCATGCGAGGCCTCGCGCACATACACGCCGCCCAGCAGCAACAGGCTGATGCTGAGAATGGTGAGCGCCGTCAACAGCTGCACGTCCCGCCGCCAGGGCGCCTGCTCAAATGCGCGCTCAATCGGCAGCCGAAAAGACATACCAGCACTTCTTTCAAGTCCAATGGCCATACGGAATCCTCCCGACACGGTAGATGTCAAACTTGCCATGTTGAGAGCGTGCAATCTATGTGCCAAAACGCCGCAGCGCAAAAAGTGCCCATACTAAAAGCGTGGCGCCAGCACCTCAAAAGCAATCAGCGTCGCCAATAATCCGTACAGCGCAACGCATGCCAATGTAATCCTGAATGTTGCCGACATATACCTCCATCCTTGCCCCTGCTCAACCGGTGCCCACCGGCTGCCCTTCAATCCCCCAACTTTTCCACGACGCGCATCTTTGCGCTGCGGCTCCGCTTGTTTGCCGCCACTTCCGCATCCGCCGGCACAATTGGCCGGCGCGTAACCAGGCGCACCGTTGCGCGTTTGTCACAGTTGCACACCGGCTGCGCCGGCGGACAAACACAGTCCAGCGCCGCCTGCCTGAACGTGTCTTTCACCAGCCGGTCCTCCAGCGAGTGAAACGAAATCACGGCCAGCCGGCCCCCCACTGCCAGCAGTTCGAGCGCCTGCGGCAGTGCGCTCGCCAGCAGATCAAGCTCGCCATTCACCGCCATGCGCACAGCCTGAAACGTGCGCGTTGCCGGATGAATGCGCCCCGGCTGGCGCCCGACTGCCGCAGCCACTACTGCAGCTAACCGGGTGGTGGTTTCCACCGGGCGCGCTTTCACAATTTCCCGCGCTACCCGCCAACTGTGCGGCTCCTCGCCAAACTCCCTTATCAGATCCGCCAGCTCTTGCTCTGGCCACACATTTACAATTTCCGCCGCCGTCAGCGCCGCCTGCGGATCAAAGCGCATGTCCAGTGGCGCTTCCACCTGGAAGGAAAAGCCACGCTCACCCAAGTCCAGCTGCAATGAAGACAGCCCCAAGTCCATCAGGATGCCGTCCACCTGCTTCCAGCCCAGCTCGCGGGCTTCCGCCTGCAACGCGCTGCTGGCACCATGCACCAGATGCGCCCGCCCGCCAAAACTTTCCAAACGCACGCGCGCAATTTGCAGCGCGTACGGGTCCAGATCTATCCCAAGCAATTCCCCGTCGGGCACGCTCGCTGCCAAAACTTCTCTGGCATGCCCGCCAAGCCCCACCGTTGCATCAACATAGCGACCGCCCGCGTGCGGCCGCAATGCGGCCAGTACTTCTTGGAGGAGCACCGGCACATGCTGCACCCCGCAATCGCACTACGCCCGCGAAGCCGGGCCAATGTCCGGCGCGCTCTCATTAGCGCCGCCCGCTGATGTGAACGCCAGATCAATCAAGGCAAACTGCTGGCCGTTCATCTCTGAATTGGCGCGCTGCTCTGCGCTTGCGGCCCACTCGGCGGCCGACCAAATCTCAAGATAGTTGCCCGCGCCAGCCAGAGTTACCTCGCCCGATAGGCGCGCGTAGTCGCGCAAATAAGGCGGCACCATCACCCGCCCGATCTTGTCAAACTGTGCGGTAACGGCCCCGCTAAACAAGTGCCGAAACAGCTGCCGGTTCTCCGGCTTGGTTGAAGTAAGCTGCTGCACACGGGTTGTCAACCGTTCGAAATCCTTGCGGCGGTAGAGCATCAGGTTCCGGTCAAAACCGCGGGTCAAATAGCCGCCATCTGGCAGCAGGTCACGCAGTCGACTGGGCACGGTAATGCGCCCTTTCGAATCGATGGTGTGGTACCACTCACCGATGAACATTTATTGCAGCTCTTTTTGCATAAAAATACGAAAACGAAGCAAGCACAATTGCCCACTCGTTCCCACTTAATTGCCATTTCTACCACAAGTCACCACTTTAAAGCAATAGCAAATTCAGAAATTCACCACCAAATGTAGACGGCAATATTCAACGACTACTCGATTTTTACCCACATATGGCGGAAATACAAAAAGCACCACCCATATATGGGGGGTGCTTTCAGGTCGCCTAACAATCGGCGGCTATTGATCTGAAAAACTTAAGGTTGAACTTCTACTGAATTTCAGGGAATCCACCTCCGTGACCGATCGCCCAACTGGTCCGGAGGGGGAGCATATTACCCACCTGCAAAGCCCTTAGCAACTGTGCCCGCGCCACTTGGATAGTGCTGCAACAACCGCAGCATCTGTTATCACGGGCGGCAGCGGCGGGCGCTATGCAATTCGTGCACCCAGGCTTGCACCCGGCTTTGGCTCCAGTAGCAGCACGGAGCCATCGGGTTCAATTGCACCCAGCACCAGCACCTCAGAGCGAAACGGGCCAATCTGCTTGGGTGGAAAATTTGTAACTGCAACAACCTGCCGGCCCAGGAGTTCGGCAACACTGTAGTTGGTGATCTGCGCTGATGATTGCTTCACACCCAGCTCACCGAAATCTATTTGCAGCCGGTAGGCCGGCTTGCGCGCTTCCGGAAATTCATCAACTGCAATGATGCGCCCCACCCGCATGTCCACCTTCATAAAGTCATCCCATGTGATCATCCTGCACCCCCGTTACATCTTGGCCGCGCGGCCAATTAATTTACTAGCCAATGTTGCCCGCGAACTCTATAATTGCACAATGAATATTTTGAAGACTTTGTTTGAGAACCAGCAAGCCGTGCTTGCGGACGGCGCCATGGGCACCAGCCTGTTTGAAGCGGGCCTGCAGTTTGGTGACCCGCCCGACCTTTGGAACATCCTGCACCCCGACCGGGTGCGCGCCATCCAGCGCCGCTACATCGAAGCCGGTTCACAAATCATACTCACGAACACCTTTGGCGGTACGCGCTTCCGCCTCAAGCTGCACAAGCTGGACGGCCGCGTGCACGAGCTAAACCGGGCGGGTGCCGAAAATCTACGCGCGGAAGTGACGGCTTCCGGCAAGCCGGTGCTGGTGGCGGGTGACATTGGGCCCAGCGGCGAAATCATGGCACCGCTGGGCGACCTCACCTTCGACGCAGCTGTAGATGGCTTTGCCGAGCAGGCTGCCGGCCTGGCAGCTGGCGGCGTGGATTTGTTTTGGATTGAAACGATGTCTGATCTTGATGAAGTCCGCGCAGCAATTGAAGGCGCGCGGCGCGCAGCTCCGCACCTGCCAATTATTTGCACGCTCAGCTTTGACACACATGGCTGCACAATGATGGGCGTCACGCCCGAGACAGCTGCCAAGTTCATGCGCGACCAGGGCCTGTTTGCCGGCGGCGGAAACTGCGGCAACGGATCGGATGAGATGCTGGAAGTAGTGCGCCGCATGCATGCAGCGGAGCCAGAACTAATTGTGGTTGCCAAGTCCAATGCAGGCATGCCAGTGCTGGTGCAAGGCAAAGCTGTCTATCAGGCGACACCGGAAGAGATGGGGGAGTTTGCCGTGCGCGCGCGCGCGCTGGGTGCGCGCTTGATCGGTGGCTGCTGTGGCAACAACCAAAACCACATTCAAGCCATGGCCACGCGCTTGCAAGACACGGCATACGAACCGCAAGCGCCAGCCACAGCTGGCACAGCACCCGCGCCCGCAAAGAAGGTGCCGGTGCAGCGCG
>CANNEJ010000168.1 GCA_947503585.1 Anaerolineales bacterium
CACTACAATTTTCCGGCGCAAAATCGGGCGGCGCGTGGCGGGCAGTGCAATGCAGCTTGAAGCGCAAACGAATTGCGCTGCTGCGCATGCTCAAAGGTGCAGCGTGATACGCTCTGCTGCCAGCTTGGTGGCGCGCTGCTGGTAGCAAGTTGAAACGCGATGGCAAACCCAAATTGATGCAAACCAAAATCCGCTGCGTTCGATCCGCGCTGCCAGGCCCTAGCGCAAAAACTGCCTGCGCTGCAACGGATAGCAGCGCGGCGTTTTGCTGCTGAACCAACTTTCGTGGCTGCTGTAACCACTGCTTCGCCAAAAAAGTCGAAAACGCCGGCTGGCGCGCTGCTAGTGCAGCTGCGCAAGCTTGCGGCGCAAAGGCGGCTGCTGGCCGGTAAGGCGCGCGCCCCCGCTGCAGAACGCCGCGCCGTTAGCGCGGAGCTCAAGCAGCTGGCAATCGAACGCCGGCAACTTGCAGACCAGCGCGCGCAGCTTACCCAACAAGCGCACCAACTGGCTGCGCAGCGCCGCCAGTTAACAGATCAGGCGCGGCAGCTCGTTGATCCGGCGTATGTTCCGGTGCTATCCGCGCCAGCCGCCGTAAAGCGCAGAAAAGCCCGTGCGAAGTTTGAGGCCGCTGCAGCGACGCCGGCAACCGCGGCGCAACTCGAGCCGCCAACCGAACCGTTGCAGCAACCATCACCGCCACCGCTGCCAGCAGCGCAACCGGTGGCGGCAGCGCAGTTCCCGCTGTGGGCCAACGGGCAGCAGGCACCAGTGCTAGACGGAGATAAATTGCGGCTGCAATTTGGCAACGCATTTGAGAGCATCAATGCGCTCTTCGTGCAGCTGCGCGGATTTGAATTGCAACAGCGCTGGCTGGAAGAACAGCGCCAGCAGCTGCATGCGGAGAGTTCGAGCATTGGCGTAGCGGCGCCACGCCGCGCCAGTTAGCCGCAGCCCCACTGCGCTAAATATCGAGGTTCAATCCGAGGTTGGGCGGCTATTTGCAAACTGTGCGCACCGGCTTCTGCTTTCGCAGCGCACTGCAAGCGTGCGGTTAGTTGGCGATTCAATCTGCCGTGACCCGTTGGGCAGCGCTTGGATTCAGTAGCGGGCTGCTGGTTGTGGCAGTTGCTTGCCGGGCTGCACCAGTTGCTACAAGCGTTGCGGTAAAACGGACTCCGCGGCCGCCCACAGTGGCAGCCACCACGGCTGTGATAGCGGCTGCGAACGCGGAGTCTGCTGGCACCGCGCCGGCTTCTGATTCAGTGCTGTCCGCAACTGCAGCGCCGGCGCCACTGGCAACGCATCCCGGTATTGCCTATCAATTTGCGGTGGACCAGGAGCGCTGGCAGTTAAAGGCTGCCGACGGCGTCATCGGCGCGGAAGTGCTTCTGAATGGCTGCAAGCTCGCCGTGCGGAGTGTGCTGCGCCCGGTGCGTCCCAACCTGACTGAGTTTGCGATGCCATCTCTAATGCCTGCGCCTGGCAACGAGTGGGTGGCGCTCGAAATCCTGATTGGCAAAACCGATGGCGAGTGTGGCGCGGCCAACCCGCAGTACTCTGCCCGGGTATTTGACCGCGACGGGATTTCTTACCCAACCATTGTCCTGCATCGCGATCTGGGCTTTCCTGCGGCGGCATACATTGTGCCGGGCATCGCACTCGTTGGCCGCATTTACTTTGAGGTGCCGGCCGCTGCCACGCTGGTTGCCATGCAGTGGAACTGGTATCCCGATCGCTTTGTGACGCAGATTGATCTGGGCCAGTAGCTGCACGCATGCCGGCAATCGACTGGTCTGCAATCATTCACGCAGGCGCAATTGGCAGCCTGGCCGCAACTGCCGGTGCTATAATCTGCGTCAACGCAGTGAACTTTAACCGCCTGCGTTTCCCCGAGTCTGACAGGAAACTTCGTGCCCGCCTCAAATAAAACCAGCGACGCCGGAAAACGGCGGTCTTCGGCTGCCGGGCCGGCGGCCGGATTGACGCGCGGGCAGCAAGTGGACATTCTGGCCGCGGTGCTGGCGCTCGCCGGCGTGGCATTGGGGCTGCTACTGCTTTCCAGCAGCAACAGCGCCCCGGCCAAATGGCTGGTGACGGGCCTGGCGCAGTTGGTGGGTTGGGGAAAGTACCTCATTCCACTCGCGCTATTGGGGATAGCTGCACTGCTGGTGGCGCGTCACTTTTCTGACGTGCAGCCGCCAGTGCTAGCCGAGCGCGCCGGCGGCGCGGTGCTGCTTTTCTTTGGGCTGCTGGCGCTTTCGCACTATGTACAGTTTGCAGATGCGGCGGAAAGCCGCACGCTGGCTGCTGCGGGCAGCGCCGGCGGTTATGTGGGCGCGTGGCTAGCAGTGTTTTTAGTGGCTCGTGTCGGCCAGATTGGCAGTGCAGTTGTGCTGGCGGGCTGGCTGCTGGTGGCAGCCTTCATGGTCTCCGGTGCCACGGCCGCGCAAGTTTTGCAGCGCATGCGCGCCGTGCGGGCTTTGGGGGAGAAGCGCGGGGACCGCAGCGCGGCAGCGACCGCGCCGGATCCTGAACTGCCTGCACCGCCGCTGCAGCTGCCACTGCCAACTGTGCCGGATGCCAGTGCTGAGACTGCCACAAAGCGGCGCGTGCGGACATCGGCGGCCAAGCCCGCGGATGCGCTGCCGGCAACTGCGCAAGACGCGGCGCCGGCGGTTCCCTCAGCGCGCAAGCCGGCGCGTAAACCCTCCAGTGCGGCAGCACCCGCCACCGAACCCGAAGTGCAGTTTGCATCAACATATAGTGGCGGCGCCGACTGGGCGCTGCCGCCAATTGCTGAAATTCTGGATCCCGGGACGCTGGCGGTTGCCGATGAAGAGTTTGATGAACAGCGCGCGCACTTGATAGAAGAGACGCTCGAATCATTTGGTGCGCCGGCGCGGGTGGTGGAGGTAAACCGCGGACCCACCGTAACGCAGTACGGCGTGGAGCCGGACTTTATGCCGGCGCGCGCCGGCAAGCGGACAAAGGTGAAGGTGAACAAAATTGCGGCACTGGCCGGCGATCTGGCGCTGGCACTGGCCGCGCCTTCCATCCGCGTTCAAGCGCCGGTGCCCGGCAAGGGCTTCGTGGGCATCGAGGTTCCCAACAAGCATTCCACGGTTGTGGCGCTGCGCGACTCAATGGAGTCGCCGGAGTACCGCAAAGTTAAGTCGTCTCTGGCGCTGGCATTCGGGCAGGATGTTTCCGGGCGCGCCGTGTGCGCCGATCTCACCACGATGCCGCACCTGCTGATTGCCGGCACCACCGGGTCGGGCAAGAGCGTGTGTGTCAATGGCATCATCACCAGCCTGCTGCTGAACAACACGCCGGATCAGCTGCGCATATTGATGGTGGATCCCAAGCGCGTGGAGCTCACAACTTACAACGGCATTCCGCACTTGCTGGCGCCGGTTGTTACAGATCTTGAGCGCGTGGTGAAGAGCCTGCAGTGGATTGCGCGCGAGATGGAAAACCGCTACAGCAAGTTTGCGCAGTTTGGCGCGCGCAACATTGTGGACTTTAACGCCAAGGCGCCGGCGCGCGACGAGCACTTGCTGCCGTATTGGGTCGTGATCATTGATGAGCTGGCGGATTTGATGATGCTGGCGCCCGACGAGGTGGAACGCCTGCTGGCGCGGCTGGCGCAAATGGCGCGTGCCACCGGCATACATTTGCTGATTGCCACGCAGCGCCCGTCGGTGGATGTGGTGACCGGATTAATCAAAGCCAACTTCCCCGCGCGCATTGCCTTTGCGGTCGCGTCTTCAATTGACAGCCGCGTGATCCTGGACCACTCCGGCGCCGAACAGTTGCTCGGGCGCGGCGACATGCTTTTTCTGGCGCCGGATGCCTCCGCGCCGCAGCGCATTCAAGGCGTCTTTGTTTCAGACGCGGAGATTCAGAAACTGGTGGCGTACTGGCGCGAGCAGGACCGTGAGCGCGAGGCCGGCAAGCTGCGCAAGCTGGGCTTGCTGCCCGGCGCCCAGCCGGAAGAGCCGGCGCCGGCCGTGCCGTGGGAGCAGAACGAAGAGCCTGCAGTGCCCGCCGATCAGGATGACCTGTATGCGCAGGCGCTGACGGTTGTGCGCGAAGCGCGCAAGGCGTCGATCTCGCTGCTGCAGCGCCGCTTGCGGGTGGGCTACACGCGCGCCGCCAAACTGATTGATGCGCTTGAGGAAAACGGTGTGGTGGGGCCCGCTAAGCCGGGTGCGCAGCAGCGCGAGGTGACGGACTTTGGCGAGGAAGCGCAGCTGGACGACCAGCTTGACGCAGCGCTCTAACCCCGCCCGGATGCGTGCCACAATTGCTGCCCTGCTGGTTATGCTGCTGTGCGGCTGCGGCGGTTATAGCCAACCGACTCCCACCGCGGCGCCAACTGCGGCGCCAACCGCCACGCTGGTGCCGCCCACCAATACGCCGGTACCGCCCACGCCCACAGCCACGCCTGTGCCCAAGCTGCGCATTGGCCTTCTGGACGCCGGTGAGCTGGCATTTGACGCTAATCTTATGGAGCTGCTGGATGCCGGCGCCGCG
>CANNEJ010000169.1 GCA_947503585.1 Anaerolineales bacterium
GGGGCGCTTTGGCGAGGCGCAAGAGATTGCGCAAGCAGCGCTGTTCCTTGCGTCTGATGAGTCATCCTTTATGACTGGCTCTGAGTTTCTTGTGGATGGCGGGATTACCGCGGCGTACACAACGCCGTTGTGATTTTGGCAGGCGGATGCGCAAGATCGTTTTGGAGCTCCCGGTCAGGCAGCCAGTTCAAGCGGGCTGTGGCTGCCGGCCTGCAAGCTCGGGCTGGCTGGCTGCTACCATTTGCGCTATGGCTCTAGCAATCGGCGGAGGTGACTAATGAGTGACACACCGCGGCGGGAAGTCTTGTCCTGGGATCAGGTGGAGCGCCTCGTGCAGCAGATTGTGCACCAGCTGCGGCGCGAGGTGCAGCTGATGGTGATTGTGACGCGGGGCGGATTGGTGCCCGGCGGCATGCTGGCAGAGGCGCTGGGGGTGAAGGATATTGTGACGGCTGCCGTGCAATTCCCGTTGATGGAGCCAAAACAGCGTTTGCTGGCATGGCCTGATTTCCTGCAGTTTCCGCCAGATGAGCTGCTTGTCCGCCGGCAAATTCTGGTGGTGGACGATGTTTGGGGTTCCGGGCGCACGATCACGGCAGTGCGCGAACGCATTATTGGCGCCGGTGGCGATCCGGAATTGTGTGTCTTGCACTTTAACCCCTATCGCACCCTCTTTGGCAAGGCGGTACCGGAATATTACGGCGCGCGCACGGATGCACACGTGATTTACCCGTGGGAGCCGCGCCCCGGCCTGCACTTTGCGTTGACTGAGCCGGAAGCCACCAGTTAGGCAGCCGCCGGGTTCGGCGCGAATTGACAGCAACCGCTGGGCTGGTATACTTGGCGGGATTAAGCAGGCACGGCTGGCACATCGGGAGCGCACAAAATCTGCACCGAAGAGCTTACCGATTATGCACTTTGCCTGGACTGTGACGTTATCCTTGCCGGAGGTCTGGTGAGCGTGGGTTGAGCAATAGCACAACACTTGCCAAACTGAATAGTGATTGGGTCTAATCTTTGACCCATCGGCATGGAAATCGGCATCGCCTAAATATGGAAGGCGGGACCGGTTTTTTTTGTTTGGAGGAGTGTGGCCGATGACAACTGTGGTTTTACGCCCGGAGGAGTCGCAGGAAGACTTGCTGCGCCGGTTCCGGAAAAAAGTGATGCGCGCCGGTGTGCTGGGTGTTGTGCGCCGCAAGCGCTGGTTTGTATCCAAAAGTGAGACGCGGCGGATTGAGCGCAAGAAGGCGCTGCGCCGCATGCGCCGCAAACAGCAGCGTGCCATGAGTCAGGACGGCTTGTGAGCCGCGCCGGCCGTAGATAAGCATGGCTCCCAAAGACGAAAAAATTGAACTTGAAGGCGTAATTACCGAGGCACTCAAGGGTACGCAATTCAGAGTGCAGCTTGATAACGGCCATAATGTGCTGGCGTACTTGTCGGGCAAGATGCGCCGCTTTTACATTCGCATTTTGCTTGGCGACCGGGTAAAGGTGGAAATGTCTCCCTACGATCTGAACCGCGCCCGGATCTCCTATCGCTTTCCCACCGGCTCTCAATCCTGACCCGCAAGTCTTAGTTTATTTCAGAAACAAAAAGCGGCCGCATCCTGTGCGGCCGCTTTTTTTATTTGCATCTAAATTCGCTACACGCGCACCGCGCCGCGCATGTGCCACGGGCCGGCCCAGCTGATTGCCACACTTGCCAGCTGGCCGCGCCAGTCGCGCTCATCGTCAAAGAACACCAGTTTATTTGTGCGCGTGCGGCCACGCCAGCGGCCGCGCTGTTTGTCTTCCACCAGTACTTCGGCGAGCTTCCCCACATAATCCTGATTGCGTACGCTGAGGATGCCAGCCTGTTGTTCATCAAGGGCGGCCCGGCGCGTCTCCTTCTCATCTTCGCTGACGGTGTCTGGCATGCGCCGCGCAGACACGGTGCCGGCGCGCGCCGAGTACTTGGCCAGGTGCACTGTGTCCAACTGCAGGTCGGCCAGCAGGCTGCGCGTCTGTTCGTAGTCGGCAGCCGTTTCGCCGGGGAAGCCGACGATCACATCACAAGCGATAGAGCCGTGCGGCATGTGTTTGCGAATGCGCTCAATCAGCCGGCTGTAGTCGGCGCGCGTATAGCCGCGCTGCATGTTCGCAAGCACGGCATCGCTGCCGGACTGCACGGGGACTTCAATGTTTTCGCATACCTTCGGCAGTTCCGCGACAGTGGCCAGCAATTCGTCAGTCATAAAGTTGGGGTGTGAGGTTAAAAAGCGGATGCGGTCAATGCCATCAATATCTTGCAGCAAGCGCAATAAACCCGCCAGGGTTGCGCCATCAGTGCGATCCTCGCCGTAACGATCCACGATCTGGCCGAGCAGCGTCACTTCGCGCACGCCTTGCGCTGCCAGCGAGCGCACTTCAGACACCACTTCCTGCGCCGGGCGCGAGCGCTCGATGCCGCGGCGAAATGGAATGATGCAAAACGTGCAGCCGAAAGAACAGCCGTACACAACCGGTACATGCGCACTTACCAGCCGCCCGCGCTCTGCCAGTGGCAGCACCAGTTCGCCGTCCTGCATTTGGTGGCGTGCGCCCACCGCCGCGGTCATTAGTTTTCGATCATAGTGCGCAGTGAGGTGTTGTACCAGTGGCGTTGGATCAGAAGGCGGAAGAAATACATCCACCAGCGGAAAGGTTTTGCCCAATTGCGCGTTTCCTTTTACGCCCACGAGGCAGCCCATCAACCCCACAACCAAATCCGGGCGCTGTGTGCGTTTGTGGTGGCTAATCCGATGCAGCCAGCTGTGCGCCTTGTCCTCTGCACTCTGGCGCACCACGCAAGTGTTGAGGACGATGACCTCGGCTTCCTCCGGGCTGGCAGCTGCCGAGCCGCCCAGCTTCTCCAGCTCGGATGCCAGGCGCTGCGTGTCGGCCGTGTTCATCTGGCAGCCGAGGGTGTCGATGTGGTATTTCATTGTGGAAGGGCTACCGCGCGCGCATTGTACCATTTGAGGTTGCGGCGCGATTTCAGTCTGCTAATATGCCAATGATTAATATTTCATGCAGATCGAACCAAAGCGCGCCATTGATTGTGCGCGGGTTGAAGTAGCTGTGCACTGCCGCCGGTGCTTGCGCCAGCAAGGCGCTGAGCTGGGTGCGCGTGTGCGCGGGCACACTCATGCGCGTGCAGTAGTCTGCAAAGTTCAGGGCCTTGCGATACGGCTGGTGGAGCGCTACCCGGAGCCGGTTTGCAGCGAACATTGCGTGCCAGTCCGCGGCGGTCTGGTGGCGGCCGTGGCTGGGGTCGCGCAGTTTTTCGAATGCATTGACGAGCGCAGCTGCCGCGAAGTTGTCTGGCGCAACATTGTCAATCACGGCGAGGCAGCCGTTTGTGCGCAAGCAGCGCACACTCTCGCTTACAAATTGGCCCGGTGCGGCAAAATGATGCGCAGCCAACCGGCAGGTGACGGCGTCAAAGCAGGCATCTGAAAACGGAAGCTGCGCTGCATTATGCAACACAAATGTTGTTGCTTGCGCACCGTGCTCATGCAGGAAACTGCGCGCGGCTATCAGCATTGGGAAAGTTATATCGGTGGCAAGTACTTGCGGGCACGCGCTGCCAAGTGCGAGGGCAGTGTGGCCGCCGCCGGTTGCAATATCGAGCAGACGGTTGGGGTGGCGCGCAGCCATCCATTCGCGCAGGCAGTCCAGGCTTTCCCCCGCAGCATGCGCAGCGCTGGCAACGTAATTTGCAGCATGCGCACCAAACTGTGCCTGCACGAGTGAATCAGGCATTTAGCTGGTGGAGCGCACGCACGGGTGCTTGATGTAAAATTCTGACATCGCAATTATTCTGCGAGTGCTGTATGGGCAGCCGCCGATGCTGATTATCGTGTTGCTCTTCTAGATGCAATGTTAAACCCGTTTCAAAAGAAGCGTCCGTCGCGCCGCGCTGCTGTGGTGAAGGTGGCTTTGCCATTGGTTGCGCTAGCGTCCGCGCTGGCCGGAGCTTACCTGGTGCTAACGCAGGTGGCGAGCGGCAGCTGGAATATGTTTGCCAGCCCCACGCCAACGCCCACATTTACGCCGACGCCCATCATGCCCACCGCCACATTGTTTGTGCCGAGTGAAACGCCCACCCTCACGCTAACTGCAACACGCAGCGCTGCCGTGGAATACACCGTGCAGGCGGGCGACAATTTGTTTTATATTGCGGAGCAATTTCAGGTGAGTGTTGGTGCGATTGTAGCCTACAACATGCAGTCGGGAATTGATCTGGTGGGGGACATGATGCAGCCCAATCAGGTAATTATGATTCCCCCGCCGGCATACCTGCAGCCCACGGCGACAGTTGTGCCGCAGGATGCCAAACCCGGCACGGTGATTGAATACCCCGTGCAGCCGGGGGACATTCTGGAGGTGATGGCTTTCAACTTCAACACAACTGTTGATGCCATCTTGAAAGCTAACGACAAGCTTGCGGCTAATCCTAATCTGCTGCGTGCCGGCGATGTCTTGAAAATTCCCATCAACCTGCTTTACCTT
>CANNEJ010000170.1 GCA_947503585.1 Anaerolineales bacterium
ATCGCGGCTAGCCGGAGCAGATCTCATGCGTGAGATCCGTCCCCCGGCAGGCGCTTGCAGATCGCAAGCCGATGGGGCGACACAATAGTCTGCATGCCGTGCGAGCCGCCGTGCCTCGCGCGAAAGATAAAGCGGCTGGCTGGGACGCGACCCTGTTGGGCGGGGCGCACCCGGCGAAACAGAAATAGCCTGACTACGCTCGTAGATGTTTGGCGGTGAATCTTTTCGGACCCGAGTTCGATTCTCGGCATCTCCACCTGCCCAAGCACTCCGGCGCACGCTGCGCCGGAGTTTTGCTTTAAGTGGAAAAGGCGCGTGCGAGCGCCAGCCACTCCGGCAGCGCCAGTGTCTCAGCACGCCGGCGTGGCTCCAGGCCGGCGGCATCCAGTGCCGCGCGCACGGGCTCGCGCCCCAACCCCAAGCCGGCTGCCAGCGAGTTAAGCAGCTGCTTGCGGCGCTGCCCAAAGCCGGCGCGCGCCACCCGAAAGAACAAAGGCAGCTCCGGCGCCGGCACAACCGGCACGGCGTGCAGATCAACGCGCACAATCGCCGAGTCCACTTCCGGTTTTGGAAAGAATGCACCGGCTGGAATGCGCCCCACAATATGCGGCACTCCGTAAACCTGCACACTCAACGCCAGCAGGCTCATATCACCCGGCCCCGCCGCAAGGCGTTGTGCAACTTCATACTGCAGCGTGAGTACAAGCAGTGTTGGCGGCTGCGGGGCCTCCAGCAGCATGCGCAGGATTGGGGCAGTAATGTAATAGGGAATGTTGGCAACCACCTTGTAGGGCGCACCGGACGCGAGCCCGGCAGCAGCCAGCAGCTGCCCAAGGTCTTGCTCCAAAATATCACCGTGGTGCAAATGAACATTGGCCAGCCCCGCAAGCACGTCACGCAGCACCGGCAGCAAGCGCCCGTCAATCTCCACCGCCAGCACGCGCTGCGCAGCCTGCGCCAGTGGGCGCGTGAGGCTGCCGGCGCCGGCGCCAATCTCCAGCACAGTGTCCGCAGCAGTCACGCCGGCAGCCGCCACAATGCGGTTGAGCCACACGGGGTCGCCTAAAAAGTTCTGGCCCAAACTCTTCTTGAGGCGCACCCCGTGGACGCGCAGCAAACTGCCAATCGATTCGTCTATGGCAGCACCCACTTAATTTGATCAGCCGGCGGCACGGGTGTACGGAAGTAAACCGTCACGTGCTCGTGCCAGCCCTCGTAGTTGGCGTCTTCAAAGCCCAGGTCAATCATCAGGCCGCGCACACCGCCGCC
Organism: Anaerolineales bacterium; assembly: GCA_947503585.1. GTDB lineage: Bacteria > Chloroflexota > Anaerolineae > Anaerolineales > UBA11657 > BD1. The sequence goes on from CANNEJ010000170.1 coordinate 1,270, forward strand.
GGTGTCCTCGGCCGTGGCCAGCCCGTAACCCGGAACGTAAAGCGGCGTGCCCAGCGGAATGATGCTGCGGTCCACTGCCACCATACCTTTGGTGAGCACCTTGCCGCTGCGCGTACGACCGTACCATGGTGCGGTCACCGGCGTGCCGGCACGTGCCGGCGAGTACGAAGTGGCGTACATGCGCACCGCACGCCAGTACTCCACCGGTCCGTCCGGCGTATCCACCACGCGCACCGTGATAGCAGTGCCATAACCGCTGATGCGCGGCAGCGGGGCGCGTGCCGTCCATTGCTGCAGCGCAGTTCGTGAAACTTCTATGCCATCGGCAAACAGAATGCGCACGCGTTTGGCCAGCAGGCCGTTGGCGCCCGCCTGCAGCACTGCGCTCTGATCCAGCTCCAGCTCGGGCGCAGGCTGGGTTAGCGCTCCAAACGGCAGCGGCGCGTACTCTACCAGCTGCTGCTCGCTCACGCGCACAACCCGGATTACGCCGTCCGCTGGAAGGGCGGCAGCCGCAGCCGGCTCACTGTAATCAGCGCCCAGCAGACTTATCCGCGCATCTGCCAGCGCAGCGCCCACACTGGCCCGCGAACTGTATTGCTGCAGCTGCAGGCCGTCTGCATCAATTGTGAGCGGGTGGGCGCGGGTAATCCGAATGACGGTAGCATCTGTCACCAGCGCATCCATGGGCGGCTCAACCGAGTCCGCAATCGTGATGGACACCCCGGCCGCCTGCAATGCAGCGCCCACCGTCAAGGCGTCCGTCAGCAGCGATTGTTCAGCGCGCTCATCCTGAATGACGATACTGCGCATACCGGGGGCCGCACTGGCAGCAGCCACGGGTACTGAGACCACAGTGGGTTCCGGCAGCAGGGCAGCGCTGCTGCAACTGGCAGCAAACAAGCCGGCCGCAAGCAGGCACCGCAGGTCGGGATTAAGTGGGGAACGCGCAAACATTGAAAAAGCTGCCGGTAACCAGCGGTTGCCGGCAGCGTGGTTGTCCACGGCGGCTCGGCTCCGGTTCGGCGAACTGCGGCACCCCGGCGGAACCGCGTACCGTTGCTCCCTTCCGGGCCTGGCGGAGTTCCACAGGCGCCGGCCGCGCAGGGCCCAACCTTCAACACCTCACCGCCGCATCCCGATAATACCACGCACCTAAGCCGGACTTGGCATCAACCTCGCGTTTATAATCTCTTTCGTCCCATGCGCGCCAAAATATATTTTGCAAGCCTGCTCGCAATTTTGGCGTTGGCCCTCGGTTCATGCGGCTTGGTACCAGACAGCGAGACAGTCATGTTGATCACGCCCAGCGCCACGCCGACATGGAATCCGTTAACTCCCACTGTCAAGCCCACGGCAACGCCCGTAAACACGTCAACGGCCACATCAACACCGACGCCTTACCCAACCTTCACGCCACTTCCACCCACCCCCGGACCCAGCCCCACTCCCGGACCCAGCCCAACCGGCAGCCCCTTCGAAGTTGGCTTTCCAACGGTGGATGGCGCACCATTAGCGGCTGCACTTTACAGCGCAGGCAACCGAGTTGTGATCCTTGCCCACCAGCGCAATGGCGACCGGACCACCTGGGATAGATTTGCCCGCGTACTGCAAAAAAATGGGTATACCGCCCTCTCGTTTGACTTTCGAGGTTACGGCGCATCGGGCGGCGACGCCGACTTCAACAAAATGGATTCCGACATTTTGGCGGCGGTTACATTTGCGCGCCAGCAATTGCACGCCGACCGGATCGCCATCATTGGCGCCAGCATGGGCGGCACGTATGCCACCGCAGCGCTCGGCGACCCATTGGTCAAAGGCGTGGCGCTGCTCTCCAGCCCGCCGGAAATTGAAAACTTCAAGGTGAGCACCGCAGCCCTGCAAATACCGGATCCGCTCAAATACTTTATTGGCTGTGATGCCGACACCCTCTACATGGCCGGGCTCACCGACATGTTCAAACAGGCAGTTGCCAAGCAGGACAAGCTGCATCCGGTACGCGCGGAGCTAGTAAGCTTGAAGTGTGCAGCGCACGGGCTCGAAATTTTTAATGGTCCGCAAAAAGAGCGCCTGACCGAATTGCTGCTGGGCTTTGTACAAGCCGCTTTACAATAGCCCGCAACCGGCCGGCAAATAAAAGAGCCGCCCGACTGGCGGCAGCTCTGCAAGTTCAGGCGGAGAGGGTGGGATTCGAACCCACGATGGTTTTTGACGCCATACCCGCTTTCCAAGCGGGCGCACTAGACCAGCTATGCGACCTCTCCGCGCGGATGCAATGCGCAGCCGCACTTTCAACTGGCGCCACGCAGCGCAACGAAGACGCGTGATTGTAGCATGGCGAAAAATGGTTGTTGCTATCAGTTAGGCCGCATGCGCTGCCGAACTGATGTGCGGGCAAGGCGTATTCAGCCCGCAAGCACAGGGCCGGGAAACATGCTGGCTGCCACCGGCGCGGCGTAGCGCTGCGCAGTCTCCGCGCTGATCGCATTGGCTCCGCAAATTTCCGCGTACAGCTGTGCACTGCGGCGCGGCGTGCGCACCTGCGTGTCCACATCCAGTGCATACAGCCCAAAGCGCTGGGTCCAACCGCGCTCCCATTCAAAGTTGTCCACCAATGACCAGTGGAAATAGCCGTGCACCGGATAGTTGAAGCACACGGCCTGCCACAGCGCGCGCAGATGCTCCAGCAAGTAACCCGGGCGCATGTGGTCCGGCGCATCTTCGACGCCATTCTCCGTCACAAACATCGGCCAGCCGAAGGCCTGCATTTCTTCCAGCGCGCGGAACAAGCCGGCCGGGTGGCTGGCAATGAAGCCGCACTCAGAAAGCACGTCATTTTGTGCATACTGGCGGCGGCCAAACAATTCGAATGGCCGGCGCAAATCAAACGCCACCAGATCGCGCGTGTAATAGTTGATGCCCAGCCAGTCACACGTGCCGCGGCATTCGGGCACGGGCACACTGCGCTGCAGCATGCGGAAGCGGCCGCTGTGCACCGCATTCACCCACCCCATGTTAAAAAGCTGGTGCTGCCCGTTTGCTGCCCAGCGGTCCGGCGGAAAACCGGGGCGCGCCGCCACAAACCCGCGCACGTGCTGCGCCCATCCAACACGTGCAGCGGGACAGGCAGCGTGCAGCGCATAGTAGGCGGCAGCGTGTGCGCGCAGCTGGTTCAAGTGCACCTGCTGCGCCAGCAGCAAGCTCTTGCGCCCCGGCGGAAACACGCCGGCCACATAAGCCGCAAACACATAGACATTGG
>CANNEJ010000171.1 GCA_947503585.1 Anaerolineales bacterium
GCATCGACCTTGTGTTTGTAGCGGGCGCGCTGCATGTTGTAGACAGTCGCGTTGTGGGGCCGGCGGGCGAACGCGATGTGGATGTGGCGGTGGACCCGTACCCATCGGACCATTTAGGGGTTGTTTCCACAATTAGTCTGGACCCGGTGGAGCCGCCGGTTTTTGTGGCAGTGGCAGCCGTGCGTGTAGAAGCTGGCACACCGCTGGGTGTGCACTATTACGCGCCGGGCGGCGAAGGTTCGGACCGGCTGGTGGTGGTGCGCGCGGGCGCAGACGCTGTCACAAGTGCACTGGCCGCGTTGCCGCCGCAAGAAGCCGGTCACTTTGGGCGCGTGAATTTTGGCACCGGCGGGCTGCAGCCGGGCGAGTATGCGGTTGTGCTGCTTGGCGCGGCGGACAATGAGTTATCGCGCAGCGCGTTTTGGGTGGTGGCGCCGGGCGCCGTGCCGTCCGTCTCCGCGGATGCCGCGCTCTACAAGTCGGGAGCGCCCATCACTGCGGCATGGAGCGCAGCACCCGCGCGCAAATTTGACTGGGTGGGAATTTACAAGGCGGATGATCCTGACTTGTTCAACTATCTGGCATTCGCCTACACCAATGCCACAGTTGCCGGCACCTATACCTTTGGTGCGGCCGAACTGGGCGATGACCTGCTGGCGCCCGGAGAGTATGACATGCGCCTGATGTCTGACGACGGGTACGCCTGCCTGGCTGCGGTGCGATTCGCCGTTGTTGAGTGAAAACACCCGCGATACACTCCGTGCTGTTTTGTTTGGCTGGCAAGCTCCAGCCGGACTTCGTGCGAAAATAATTTATGCCTGTGTTCGAAAGGAGTGCGGAATGACAAACCAAATTTTGTGCAGGTTGCGTGCGTTGCAATCCCTGGTGGTTATTGGCGCCATTATTCTGGGCGCGTGTGCACCGGCTGCCGAGCCCACTGCCGTGCCGGTGGCAGAAGTGGCAGCGCCGGCAACGGCAGTAGCTGCGCCGGCTGCGACTGATGCATCCGAAACGCAGGCAGAAATTGAACCGGTGCTGGGTCTCGCAAACGCATCCGGCGTAGAAGTTTGTGAAATCTATCTAGCTGCGCGCAATGCCGACTCTTGGGGCGAACCACTGGCGCTTGAAGCACTGCCAGATGGTGGCGAGGACGTGTACTTCCCGCCTGCGCCGGGGGTCTACGATGGCGCGGCGGTGGACTGCGCGGGCGAGCTTATTGAAGAGCAGGCCGGAATGGATCTCAACGGTCTATTCATATGGGTAATTGGCGAGCAAGCGTTGGCCATTCCGAGGGCGGAAGAAGAGGTTGTAGCGGACGAGGTGGCAGCGGAAGAAGAGGCAGCGCCTGCGCCGCTGGAGGTTGGCGGTGTGCTGGCATCGGCCGCGGCGCGCGGCCTCGTATGGGACACCGGCTTTCGGGCAACCGCCAATGGTTTTGGTTTTGAGAACTACGGCGGTGATTTCCCGGAGGGCAATTTCACCGCAGCGGATGCAGCCGCGTTCTGGGGGGACACAGCGATCTGCGCCTCGGGCTCGGGTGAGGGCTGCGTTCCCAAGCCGTCTGCGCAAGCGTGGATTGACGCGGCCAATGCGGCGGGGGATGGCGGCCATTGCGCCGGCTTTACGGTAGCTGCGTTTCGCCTCTTTGATGGCGAACTGGATCCGGGTTCCCTCGGTGCCGCTTCCACCGCAAGCCTTGAGCGCAGCATTCCGGTCATGCGCCGCCTTGCGCTGGATTTTCAGATGCAGTTTCTACCCGAAATTTATGCGGCTACGGTGAATGGCACTCCGCTTGAGATCGTTCAGAAACTTCAAAAAGAAAAAAGGCCGGTGGATATTGGCATCTATGCTCCCCCGGGTAGCAGTGGCGGCCACTCCGTGGTGGGTTACGGGTTGGAAGATCTGGGTAACAACCAATACAAAATATTGGTGTATGACAACAACTGGCCCGGGCGCGAGAATTCAATTGAGGTTGACGGCACTGCCAACACATGGGTCTATTCCCTGTCCGCCACCAATCCTAAAGAAGACAGCGGCGCATGGTACGGCGACGCACAGACACAGACTCTAAATTATGTGCCGCGGGCTGCCTACTTGCCCAACGGAACGGGTTACGGCTTGCCTTTTGCAAAGGCGGACAGTGTGCTGCGTCTCGCACGCCCGGCAAATGCCGGCGCGACGGGCAGCACCAGTTTTAGCTTGAACACAAAAAATGCTGCCGGCGCCAATATCGCGCTGCTGTTGTCCACACCGGATGGCAAAACTGTGGGGTTGGGCAGTGACGGCGTGCTGCAGAACGACATCCCGGGCGCAACAATTGTGCGCCCGAGGGGCTCGGTACAGCGCCGGCCGGCTGCCAAGAAGTTTGACCCGGGAGTTAAGTTGACGGCTGAGCCGATTGTCTCGCTGCAGCCGCCGGTGATCAGCGTGCCGGCTGCTGGCGCATACAGCGTCACGGTCACCGGTGCAGCAGCGGCCACGGCGGAGCTGCATGCCGTTGGGCCGGGGTTTGCATTTGCTGCCAGTGGGGTGCAGGCGGGTGTTGGCCAGACGGCTGGTGATGCAATCACCATTAATCCCGCTGCCGGTTCAGTGAACTACGCGCCGGCGGGCGCTGCAAAACCGGTGCTGACGCTGACGACAGCGGGCGCGGGCGGCGAGACGGTGTTCACGCTGGGCGGCGTGAGCTTTGAAGCCGGGCAGCAGTTATCGGTGCAGGTGAATCCCACTGCTGGGACGCTGGCGCTAAGCGGCACCAACATCGGCAAAGACAACCTCGTGCTGGTGGCCACAAAGGTGGACAATGACGGTGCAATCAACACCTTTGCAACCGATGGCATTGTGCTTTCGGCGGCCGGTTCGCAGGTTTTGGATTTTGGTGCGTGGGACGGCGATGGCGCAATGAGCCTGGGCATTGATGCGGATGGCGATGGTGCGCTGGAGTCCACCCGGGCGCTGGCAGACGAGCCGCTCGGAGTGGTGATCAATGACTTGGGCTCGGCGTCGCAGATTGCCGATGGTATTGCAGCCAGTGCTGCATACATGGATGAAGCCGACACCGCATCCTTTTTGTCAGCGCTGGCAGGCGCCGGCCTTTCTGCGGATCAATTGGGCGGCGTGTTGCTGGAGTTGGATGCGGCCAACTTTTCTACTGCGGAGCTGCAGGCATTTGTGGTTGAAGCCGGGCTGGCAGATGACATGGGCATGTTTGCAGGCTTTTCAAATGCGCTTGGCCTTGGCGATGAAGACTTTGCCGGCCTGACGGAAGCGCTGGGATTCGACGCCGCTGTGCTGGAAACTTTGAACGGGCTGATGGACGCACAGCAAGCGCTGGAGGAAAGCGCTTACGAGCTTGCGCGCTCAGACATGGACCCATCCGGGCGGGCTGCGTTCATCGCAACATTGGGATTCACACCAGACCAGCTTGGCGATTTTCTGGACTTCACCAACATCGATGGGGCGGAGCTTGCCGGCCTGGTCACTTACATGGGGATTGACCCGCAAGATTTAGCGGGCGTGATGCAAGACTTGGATTTGGACCCGGGCGCGCTGGGTGCGGTGCTGGATGGCCTGGGCTTGCAGGGCGCGCAAGAGATTGAACTGCTCGGTGGTTTGGATTTGGATGCTGCGGAACTGGGGGCTATGCTGGCTGGAATGAATGTGGAAGGCGATGAGCTGGGCACCTTATTGGAGGGCTTGGAGCTGGATGCGGCTGAGCTGGGTGATGTGCTGGGAAACTTGGAGCTAGAAGGCGATGAGCTGGGCGCATTGGTGGAAGGCTTGGACTTGGATGCGGCCGAGCTGGGCGATGTGCTGGGAAACATGGGGCTAGAAGGCGATGAGCTGGGCGCCTTGGTGGAGGGCTTGGACTTGGATGCGGCTGCCACGGACGCGCTGCTATCTGACGTGGAGGCTGCGGCGGCAGACAGCAGCGCCGCAGGCGGCGATGAGGGTGGCGGGGATGATACAGGCGGCGATGAGGGTGGCGGGGAAGATTCAGGCGGTGATTGATGCAGCGGGCTGGCCGCCGGTGCGCCTGCACCGCATAGTTTCTGGAGCGCAATTTCATCATTGATTTGCTGCGGGTGTAGCGTGAGGTAGACCACATGCTTCAGCCCCACACAACTTTCAGGTGGGGCTGAAGTGATTGTTTTTGTAAGAGTACGCCCCTAGCATCGCACGCAATGCAAAGTGCGGCCGAAAAGCTTGCCAGGCAAACAAAAAATACAGCGCGGCGGCTTAGCACCTTTGGCCGCCGCGCTGTGTACTGGCCGCATTTACGCGGATTGTTTTTCCTCCGTTTGGCGGTACCAATAAAGCGGGAAGTACAGCAGCACAATCCCGATCCCAAGAAAGAACAGCCAGCGTTTGTCTGCGGCTACGAGCAAATCCGAAGCATAGTAGCCGCCATAGCCCCAAACCACCAGAAAGAACAGGCCGCACACCAATGCCACATAGCGCAACGCGCCAATCATTTTTACCGGGCGCGCTAGTTGTGGGCTCAGCTCTCGCAAAACAAA
>CANNEJ010000172.1 GCA_947503585.1 Anaerolineales bacterium
ACAAATAACGCATCAGCACTACATTTGTGCCGCGCGCAAAAGCCGCCTGCGGACGCTCACCGATGCCGCGCAACCGCAGGCCCGGCTGCGTGCGCGCAAAAAACACAGCCATACCAATGATCAATACAAAGCTCAAATAGGTCACAGCATCCTGCGCGAACAATATTGGCCCAACCACCGGAAGATCTGCGAGACCGGGAATTGGCAAATAACCCACTGACGGCCCGGGCTTGCGTACAAACTCAACTCCGGCGAAGGAGCTCAAGTCTATGGCCAGCAGGGTCATGATGAAGCCCACTGCAACCTGATCCCGCCGCAGCGTGATACTGCCAAACGCAACCACAAGCGCAATCAGCGCACCCGCCACCATCGCAGCCGCAAAACCGGCTGCAACAGTGAGATACGGTGCAAAATCACTGCCAGCAAAAAGCATTGGCCCATAGCTATCCAACACAAATGCCGTCGCAAACCCAACCATGGCGCTGAGCATCATTGTGCCCTCAACCGAAAGGTTGACGACGCCGGCGCGTTCATTAAGAGTTTCGCCCAACGCCGCAAAAATAATTGGCGCGCTGTCAGCCAGGATTGACGCGAGCGTCGCAATCAACGCCACCTCACTCATGAGCCGGACCCGCCACTGAACCGCTCACGCACGCCTTGCACCAGCAGCACACACAGCACCATCACGCCCTGCACCACGCCTGCCAACGAGGAGTCGAGCTTAAGATCCAGCTCCAGCGCAATGCTGCCGATGCTTAGCGCCGCAAAGAACAGCGCGATCGGCGCAATATAGAGCGCTTGGAAACCGGACAATAATGCAATCAGAATACCCAAGAAGCCGTGCCCGGACGAAATACCCGGTATCAAGCGATGATGCACACCGACTACAAGCACCGCGCCAGCCAGGCCCGCGCACGCACCACAAACCGCGTAGGCACTGAAAAGCACGCGGTGGGTGGCAACACCCAGCGTGCGGGCCGATCGAAGGTTCCGGCCAACTGCCTTCAACTGCAGGCCCCACAGCGTGCCGCGCAACGCAAAAAAGACCGCCACAACCACAAGTGCCGCCAGGCCCAACGAGTATGGGCTCGCCCGCAAACCCTGCATGGTAGGAAGCCACAGCTGTTCATCCAGCAAAACTGTGCCACTCAATGTGCCGCCGGACTTCTGCTTCCAAGTACCGAAAATAAGATAAATACTGACCGCACTGGCAACGAAATTCAAGCCAAGGCCGGCAAAAATTTCATGCACCTTCCCTAGCACTTTCAATGCCCCGGCTGCGGTAGCCCACAACACGCCACCACAAATGCCGCCGGCAAACATTGCCGCCATCACCATAACCGGAGCGCCGCGCTCGAGCCCCCCGGAAATATCAACAAACTGCCGCCCGGCCCACGTTGCGACTATTGCCCCCATCACAATCTGCCCTTCCATGCCAATATTCCACTGTCCGGCAGTAAAAGACACCAGCAGGCCCGCAGTGCAAATCACCAGTGACACCCACACAACAGCTACATCCGCGCGCTTCACCGCTGTGCCAAAGGAACCTGCCAGCAGCTTCAACAAAGTCACTTGTGGCTTGGCGCCCGCCAGCACCAGTATTCCAGCCGTGATCACAAGCGCCAACAGCACCGGCAGCATCACTACCAGCCCACGGCCAACCCATCCCGGCCGCTCAGCAGTTCCCAGCACGCTCATTTCTGCTTGCCGCCGATCAGCGCACCCAGCTGCTCCACTGTGGCATCCGCCGCGCGTAGCACGGCTATGATCTCACCCGCAAAGAAAACAAGCACCCGGTCACTATAACGCAGAAGCTCTTCCAAATCAGCCGTCGCAAACAGAATGGCGGTCCCCTCCGCCCGCCGTCGGAGCAGCTTGTCCCAAATGTATAGCGCCGACTCAACATCCAGCCCGCGCGTCGGATGCTCCATCGCCAGCAGCTTGAGCGCCGGCGGCAGCAATGCCAACAGCGTACGCTGCTGGTTGCCACCCGAAAGACTCTCCACCAAACTGCCGGGTACGCCCTTGATATTAAAATCCACCACGCCCGCCTGCGCCGCATCCCGCGCAAGCGCCCAATCCACAATTGCCGCCTGTCTGCCGCGCCGCGCCAGCACCATATGCTCCTCAATAGTGAGCCCGGCAATCATGCCTTCTTCCATTCGATCCGCCGCCATGAACGCGGTGCCAGCCGCCAAAAACTCACTGTACGCCGCCCGTGACAGATCGCGCCCACCCACCTTCACGCTGCCTTTCCCCAGCGCAACCAAACCAGCCACACCCTTAAGCAGCTGCTGCTGCCCCGAACCTTCCAGCCCCGCCAGCCCGATCACCTCGCCCGCAGCAACGCTGAGCTCCACATTGCGCAGCACAATATGCTCGCCCGCAAATTCTGCGCCGCGCACCTCCAGCTGTGTTGCACCCAATGCCGCCGCCGGTCGCGATCCAATTGCCAGCGCCTGGCCAAACATCATTTGCACCAGCGCATCAGTTTTGTAGGGCGGCTGCGCCTCACCCACCAGTTCACCACGCCGCAACACCACCACCCGCCCGCACAAACCCTCCACGTCTTCCAGTTTGTGCGACACAAAAATCACCGTCTTGTCTTGCGCGGCAAGCTTGCGCAACGTGGCGAACAACCTGACCTTTTGGTTAGCGGAAATCCCCGTGGTTGGTTCATCTAAGATCAGCACTCGCGCACCCAGCCAAAGCAACCGCGCGATCTCCAACTGCTGGCGCTCGCCAACCGTCAGATCAAACATGTAACCATCCGGATCAAGCCGGAATTCAAACTCAGCGCACAGTGCGCCAAAATCAGCCCGCGCCGCACTGCGCCGCTGCCAAAACTGGTGCTCACGCCCCAGCAAAAAATTATCAAGCACGCGCATTGGTGGGAAATCAAGCGGATCCTGGTGCAGCATGCCAACCCCGTTTCGCAATGCATCTGCCGGTGTCCGCAACCGCACGCCCGCACCATCCAGTAATATCTCGCCGCTATCCGGATGAAAATAACCGGACAAGATCTTCATCAGTGTGCTCTTGCCGGCCCCGTTCTCACCCAAAATGCCCAGGATCGTACCGCTGCTAACGCTGAGACTAATTCCCGCGTTGGCATGTACAGCGCCAAAGCGCTTGTGTATCTCTCGCAGCTCAATCTTCATGGCAGTTTAAAGCACCTTGCCCCTTCCATCTCCGGAAGGGGCAAGGTTATCACAACACTACACTGCAGGGAAACTTCCAGTCAGGCTACTTAGAAGCGCCCTTCACGCCAGCCAAAAGCTGCTCCGTGTACCAGACTTCGCTATCTGTAGCCACAGCTCCATCCTTCACGAAGTCAGTTCCATCCTGGTACTTCAGCGGACCAGTGAACAGATTCAGACCGCCTGCCAGCTCACCAATGAACGCATCCAGTTTGGTCTGGTTCTCCGCGCTCAGCCCGGGACCATTCGCCCAACCCACGGTGCCGGTATCGGGATTCTTCATATCCTTCCAATCCGCACCCACCCAGTCCCAAGACTGCTTCCAGCTTCCGTCCTCAACGCCCTTGAGCGTTGATAGATACAGCGGGCCCCAGTTGAAGTACGGGACTCCCAGGCAAACAGCGGATGCCTCAGAGCACGCGTCCACAAAGTCATACGGTATTGCATATACCTTCTCGCCCTTCTCAGCCCGCTGCCCAGCCACAACCAGCGCCTCGGTGGTATCAATTCCGGAAAGGACCACATCCGTTCCGCCATTGAAAAAGTCATTTACGACCTGCGTCGGATCCAGAGTGAAGCCTGGAATATTAAACCAGAACCCAATCCAGGTCACATTGAACTTAAGATCCGCAGCTTTCTTACCGCGCAGCTCCCAGCAATGCTTGGCGCCCAGATACGCACTATTCACCAGTCGCCGCGTTTCAGCGTCAATTAGCGGTCCCAAATAGGATATCTTCCCGGTCTCCGACTGCAGTGCAGCCGCACACCCGGACACATGCTTCATTGACTCCATGCGTCCCATGAAGTTGCCCACATTCGGTGCTGCGGTCTTGTCTACAACCGCATCACCCGAAATGTGAATGAAAGTGATCTCCGGATGTGCCTTTGCAGCATTATTAGTCGGATCTTTGAACTCAGCCGAGTTGGTGAAAATAACCTGCGCGCCCTTTGCCGCAAAGTCATCTGCAACCATCTCGATTGTTGTATCCGGCCGGTCTGCGCCATTCACCTTGTCAATCATCACCCAGCGCACATTCGGCATTTTCGCAGTCACATATTCGGTTGCGTGCAGATGCGCTTCATTCCAGCCGTGGTCCCGCTCTGGCCCCACCATTATCAAGCCGGCCACAATCTCCTTGGAAAATTCGCCCGCCGCTACATCTTTGGCGCCCAGTTCAGCCGTCGCCTCCACCAGCGAGCTCTTCAATACATCGCCATCCAAGTCACTCGAGAACACATTCAACGCATTGCCATACAGCGCCATGAACGGTTCCGGAGCACCCGCCCCATGCACAATGCTCGGCGCAA
>CANNEJ010000173.1 GCA_947503585.1 Anaerolineales bacterium
GTTGCGCACCAGGGCGCCGAGCGCAAGATTGCTGCGCAGCGCCTCGCTGCCCCCGCGCAAGATGGCGGCGTTGCCGGTGCGCAGGCACAGCGCCGCCACATCAATCGTCACGTTCGGGCGCGACTCGTACACCACGCCCAGCACGCCGAGCGGCACGCGCTGGCGGTGCACCTGCAAGCCATTGGCCAGCGTGCGCTCGTCAAACTTTTCGCCGATGGGGTCGGGTGCTGCGGCAACCGCGGCCACATCCGCTGCCATTGCGTTTAGGCGCTGGGCATTCAGCAGCAGGCGCTCGGCCAGGGGCGCGCTGATGCCGGCGCTGTGCGCTGCTGCCAGATCGGCCGCGTTCGCCGCAAGCACGGGGGAGTGCTGCGTGCGCAATGCGTCTGCCAGCGCGTGCAGGGCCTGCGTGCGCTGCGCTGCAGGCACCAGCGCCAGTGTACGCGCCGCCACGCGGGCAGCGGCCCCCATTGCGCGCAGCGCGCTCACAGCGCGGACCCCGGGCGTGCCAGCAGCACCAAATGGTCGCGGTGGATCACTTCATCACCATACTCATATCCTAACAGCCCCGTAATCTTGTCCGACTGCTGCCCGCAGATGATGCGCAGTTCGCCCGCTGCATAGTTTGCAAGGCCGCGCGCCAGCTCGTGGCCGGTGGCATCTAGCACAGCCAGCGTGTCGCCGCGCTCAAACTCGCCATGCACCGCGGCCACGCCCACCGGCAAAAGGCTGCTGCCGCGCGCGAGCGCTGCGGCCGCGCCAGCATCCACTTGCACGCGCGCCTGCCCGTCCCAACCGGAGAGGATGTAGCGCTTGCGGCTCTCCAGCGCAGACACAAGCGCGGGCAGGCGCGTGCCCAGCGCCTCGCCGCGCGCCACGCGCAGAAGCACCTGCGGCTCGCTGCCGGCAGCGATGACGGTGGCCACGCCGGACTGGCGCGCGAGGGCGGCAGCTTGAAGCTTGGTGTACATACCGCCGGTGCCCTGCGCGCCGTTGGCGCCAGCCGCTTCCCAGACTGCTGCGGGAATTTCGGCACTGCTGATCTCGTGCAGCAGCTGCGCGTGCGGATTGGTGCGCGGGTCCGCGCTGAACAAGCCCGCCTGATCGGTGAGCAGCAACAGCAGGTCCGCCTCAACCAGGTTGGCCACCAGCGCGGAGAGGTTGTCATTGTCACCCACGCGAATCTCCTCGGTGGCAACGGTATCGTTTTCATTTACGATGGGAATGATGTGCTGGTCCAGCAGCGCGAGCAGCGTGTGGCGCGCATTGAGGTAGCTGCGCCGGCGCGTGAGATCGCCGCGCGTCAGCAGTACCTGCGCCACGGGCTGCGCCAGCTGCTCAAAGATGCGGTCGTAGAGCGCCATCAGGCGCGGCTGGCCAACTGCGGCCAGCATCTGCTTGGCGGGCACGGCCTTGGGCAGCAGCGGCTGGCCCAAGCGTTCGCGGCCGGCGGCAATTGCGCCCGATGAAACGAGCACAACCTGGCAGCCGCTGTGGCGCAGCGCCACAAGCTGCTGCACCAAATCGGTGATGCGCTCCACGGAGAGGCTGGTGTGCCCGCCCGTTAGCGTGGAGGTGCCCACCTTTACAACAATGCGCTGGTACAAGTTAATGCTCAACTTACGCCCGAAAGCAGCGGCGGCGAAATTATAATGTGCGCATGGCAAAGCCCTAGGCATGGCGCAACGCAAACGCAAACCGCGCATGGCGCCGCCCCCTGCGCCAACGCCGCCCGCGCCGCAGTTAGCGCGCCTGCAGGCCGCGCTGCCGCTTGCGCTGCAAGTACTGCAAATCATGGGCGGCATGCTGCTGGTAGCAGCAATTGTCTTCAGCGATGCGCAGATCGCGCGCCACAAGTTCTTCTGGCTGGATGAGGGCGCTGAGATTGAAACCAACTGCAGCGTCACGCCGCTCACCACCGGCCGCTCGACCGGCGGATATTTTCCGGTGTATTACTCGCTGCAGCGCGTGGCCACAGACTATTGGCCGCGCTACGACGAGAGCATTATGGTGGGCTATCGGCTTGTCAGTCTGGCGTTTGTGGGCGTCAGCATGGGCACGCTGTTCGCCGTGCTGTATTGGCAGCTGGGCGCAGCGTGGGCATATTTAGCGCTCGCGACTTTGGCAGGCCAAAACATTTTTCATTTTTATGCAGCGGAGAGCCGGCCGTATTTTGCCTGGCTGGCCTGCTTCATACTAGCGCTGCTGGCTGCCGCAGTAGCCGGCGGGCTGGATTGGCAGAAACTGCGCAAGCGGGAGTACGGCCTGCTGCTAGTGGCCTGCCTGCTGCTCACACTGGTGGCCACGCCCGGTGTCGGGCAAGCTGCCACGCTGCTGTTTACTTGCGGGCTGTGCTGGCGCCTGCTTGCGCCTGCGCCCATTCCGTGGACGCGCGCATTGTTGCTGCTTGCCCCGCCAATTGCGCTCATGATTGCGCTTTGGTTTTACTATGCCGGCGGAATAGCTACGGGCCGCATCAGCTCCGCCGGGCCAGACATAAACAATGTGGTTGCTGAATTGCAACAAGGCGAGACAAAGCTGCTGGTGGAAGTGTTGCGCCTGCTGTTTGCGGGCCCGCACCCTGTACCGGGCCTCGAGATCACGATCCTTAACGGGTCCGCCCCGGTGCTGCAAGCCCTTAACCTGCTGATGCTGGCGGGGGTTGTGGCACCCGTGTTTTGGTGGCGCCAGCGCGCCACGCTGGACCGCCCCACCCGCTTTCTTTTTGTGCTCACAATTTGTGCACTGGGCCAAATTCTGCTCAGCGTTCCAATTGCAATCGGCTTGGCATTCAGTTATTACTTTGTGGCCAAAATGTTCATTTACCTGATTGCGTGCTACGCCGTACTGGTGCTGGCCGGCGCGCAGCTGCTATTGCAATTTGCAGTGCGTGCGTACCCGCACAGCCGGCAGCTGGCTACCGGAGTGGCCCGCGGCGCCCTGCCGGCACTAGTGGTACTGCTGGTAGCCCGGCACGTGCAGCTTTACAACAACGCCTACTGGCTCAAGTACGACGGGTTCATCAAATCAGTGGAGATCTCCTGCAGCTTTTGGGGCGACACCACAAAGTTCTACAAAGAGGTGCAAACTTCGCCGGAAGTTCCATTCAATATGATCGTTACAATTGCGGAGAAGATGCAGCGCTGCCCGCTGCCCGCTGCAGACCAGCGCAAAGCACTGTCGTATGTGACACTCTCCAGCTCGTCCGAACTCGAAGCAGGCCCCAAACTTTCAGATAAGCCACCCGCAAACTTGCCCGTCATGTCCTACTGCGGACGCGAGGTGCTGATCTCCCGCTGACGACAACGCTGCCCAACCGGCGGCTCACTGCTCCCGCGCGGTCCAGGCTACTGCGACCAGCTGGTTGGCGTGCGATCCCAGCGCTGTGAGCGCAGCCGATCCAATGTGGCCGGCTGCAGCGGCGCAGCCTCGCTGCAAGCCAGGTTTGCGCGCACATGCGACGCTTTGCGCATACCCGGGATCACAGTATGCACATCCGGATTGGACAAAATAAAACGCAGCGCAAGCTCCGGCATGCTGACGCCCGGCGGCAGGTGCGGGCGCAGCTGCTCCGCATGTTCCACACTCGCCGCCAGATTCTCCGGCACAAAATAACCATTGCGCCAGTCCCCTTCCGGCCAGGTGCTGGCAGTGGTGAGCGTGCCAGTCAGGCTGCCCTCATCAAACGGCACGCGCGCAATCACACCGATGTTGAGATCGCGGCACACCGGAAACAGCGCATCCTCCGGGTTTTGATCAAAGATGTTGTAGATCACCTGCACCGCATCAACGCAGCCGGTGCGCAAAGTGCGAATCACGTTCGCCGGCTCCCAACGGTTGATGCTTACGCCCACTGCTTCCACCAGGCCTTCGCGCTTCAGGTCATCCATGGCACGCTGCCATTGCGCATCTTCAGCCCAGTCATCCTCCCACACATGGAACTGGATCAGATGCAAACTAGGCAGCGCCAGATTGGCGAGACTCTTTTCCACATACTCGCGAATGTGGGCCGCCGGAAACGCATTTTGCAGCGCGTCTCCGCGCCGGGAAGGCCATTGCATATTCTTTGGTGGAATCTTTGTGGCTGTAAAGAGCGTGCGGCTGGGATTGGCGCGCACCAGCCGGCCCAGCAGCTTTTCGCTGTGCCCGGCACCATAGCCCCACGCCGTGTCAAAAAAGTTGCATCCGAGATCAACAGCCAATTGCAATGCCTGCGCGGATTCGCCGTCGTCTGAACCGCTCCACCCGCCCATGCCCCACATGCCATAACCAATCTCACTAACCTGCCAGCCAGTCCGTCCAAATGTGCGCTTTCGCATGATTTCAATCCCCTTGTAACTTGCCAGCCGCAATTATAATTAGGCGCCGTGACATCCTAATTTTAAAAGAGATATTGCACATGCCCGCACCCGAAGAAATTTCCGCCCAAATTTCTGCCCAGATTGCCACAGCAATTCTAAAAACGCCCAAGCAACCGCCGGCGCTGGCTGCTGCGC
>CANNEJ010000174.1 GCA_947503585.1 Anaerolineales bacterium
CGGCCGCGTGCGCAGCAGCACTGCCGCCAGTGCCGCCAGGCCGCCAACAAGCAGCCAAAGCAGCATTGGCTGCGCCAGCCATTCAGCCAGCGCAACACCACCCAGCCAGGCCAGGCCGGAGTACAGCAGCGTCATGGCAAACCTAGAAAGGCATTCTGCCACACCGGCCGCAGCCGGCAATGCAACAGCATGCCACAGTGGCGATGCAGTAAACTCTGCGCGCAAGCCGCCCCGCCGCACGCACCTATGCCAAACACAGACTGGATGCAAGCTCTAGCTGCGCACTACCGCGCAGCCTGCAGCACACATGCGGCACCGCTGCTGTTGCTGTGCGATATTGACGACACGCTGCTGGACACGCGCTTCATGATCCGCGCAGTGCTGCAAACCGGCGATGCAGAGCGGGGCACCCGCTACTTTGCAGATTTAGAGCTGGACGAAATTTGGATGGCCGAGAGCCGCCTCGCGGAATTGTTGGCGCCGCGCGGCGTGCCGCAGGCAGAGCAGGCGGCCGTGATGAGCAGTTATGCGCAGCACGCGTGGTCCGCGCCGGCATTGCGCCACTGGCAAACGGCGCTGCCCGGCGCCATGCAACTGGTGGCATGGTTTCAGCAGCAGCCGCGCACCAGCGTGGCACTGGTTACCGGCCGCTCCGCATGGATGCGCGCCGACACGCTGCACTGCGTAAACCGCCTGGGCGCGCCGCATGGCGCCAGCTTCAGCGCGGCGCAGCTCTTCACATGCAGTGCCAACTGGGAAGACGAACACCTGCCATCCATGAAAGTGGCCGGCTTGCAGCACTACGCTGCGCAGGGGTTTAGTGTGCTCGCCTTCATTGATAACGAGCCGGCAAATCTGGCAGCTGTGGCCGGCGATCCGCTTGCCAGCAACTGCCTGCTGCTGCACGCAGACACCATCTTCGAGACCGACCGCGCACTGCTGCCGGCGCGCGCAGTTTCGGGCAGTAGTTTTCATTTGGGAGCACTGCTAGTGGGCTGACGCGGCCCGGCTTTACTCAGCCCGAAACCCGACTCCAAGCAACCATATGCCCGCGCAAATTCCAACGGACAAGTCACATGAATAAAAAAATATCGCAGTGGGTATTGACGGACACCGAGCGCAACATTTGGGTGGAGACGCTGGAGCTGGGCGCGGCGGAGCTAGGTGTTGCCGCGCCGGCACGCATCAGCAAGCGCGTGCTGCACGGCGGCTTGCAGGAGGGTGTGGAGCTGGTGGAGGTGGACAACGGCGCGCTGTCATTCAGCATTCTGCCAACGCGCGGCATGGGGTTGTGGCGCGGCAGCTATCGCGGCGAGTTCATTGGCTGGCGCTCGCCGGTGCGCGGGCCGGTGCATCCGCAGTTTGTGCATGCCAACGAGCGCAGCGGGCTGGGCTGGCTGCAGGGCTTTGACGAGTGCATTGTGCGCTGCGGCCTGGAGTCTAACGGCGCGCCGGGCGTTGACATCTTGCCGGGCAACACCGGCGAACCCGTGCCGATGCAGCTGGGCCTGCACGGGCGCATTGCCAACCTGCCCGCGCATTATGTGGCAGTGGAGGTGGGCCGCGAAGCCCAGCCGGTGCTGCGGGTGCGCGGCGTTGTTGATGAAGCCGCGCTCTTCCTGCCGCAACTGCGCCTTAGCAGCTGCACATCCACAGTGCTGGGCTCAAACGCGCTGTTGATCACTGATGAGATTGAAAACCGCAAGCCGGTGCCGGCCGAAATGCAGCTGCTCTACCACTGCAACTTTGGCGCGCCGTTTATGGATGCGGGCGCGCGCCTGCTGCTGCCGCGCACCACCACCGCGCCGCGAGACGCCACCGCCGCTGCCGGCCTGACGCACTGGGATACCTACCGCGAGCCCACACCCGGCTACATCGAGCAGGTTTACTTTCACCGGCCGCACAGTGCGCCCGACGGCAGCACCATGGCGCTGCTGCACAATGCCGCCGGCACGCGCGGCGTGCTGCTGCGCTACAACACGCACCAGCTGCCCTGCTTCACGCAGTGGAAGCAGGGCGGCAGCCTGGGCGAGGGTTATGTAACCGGCCTCGAGCCCGCTACCAACTATCCAAACCAGCGTGCCACCGAGCGCCGCCATGGCCGCGTGGTAACCCTGCAGCCCGGCGAGATTTACCGCGTTGAATTAAGGATGGAAGTACTGCTGAGCGCGGCCGAAGTGCACGCAGCCGGGCGCGAAGTTGCCGCCCTGCAAGCGGGCGTTACACCACAAGTAAGCCGGCTGCCCCTCCCCGACTTTTCCTGAAAGCGCTGCGCGCCAAACAATCCGCTGCCCCCGGCCGCGCCGGTAACAGTGCAGCCGCGTCTGACGACTGCACAAGTCTTTGCTGCAACCCGCACTGCGGGGTGCGCGCTGCCTAAATATCCAGCAGGCCGCTGTGGCCGTTCTTGTGTGCCTCCAGCATGCGCTGCGCAAGCTCAGCCGGCGCCAGAGCACCGGCCGGCATGCGAAAGGGCACCTTGGCCCAGAACGGCGTGTTCACCGCCCCCGGCCGCACCAGCGTCACGCGCCGCTTGCGCTCCTCCTTGCGCAAGGTGTCGGTGAACGCCTCCAGACCGGCTTTGGCAGCCACATACGCAGACAAGCCGGGCAGCTTCAAGCGTTCAACCACAGCGCCCACAAACATCAAGTGCGCCTCGGGCGTCAGCAGCGGCAGCGAATAATGCGCCGTGAGATAAGCGCCCGTGAGATTGGCGTTTAGAATGCGCGCAAAATCTGCGGGGGCCAGTGCTTCCAGCTTCAAGGACGCAATATCACCAACGGCATAGATTGCCAGTGCTACATCTGATGTTTCCATCGCAATTGCCTGCACCGCGCGCTGCACGGATTGCGCATCCGCCACGTCGGCCTCGTAGCAGTGCGGCGTGAGCGCCGCCACCGCCGCAGATTGGCTGTGCGTAACGGCATGCACTTGCCAGTCTTCCGCCCGCAGTGCGGCCACCAGTGCCGCGCCCATCCCGCCGCCGGCCCCCCAAATTACAGCGTTGTTCATAAGTGGTTTTCCTTGCAGGCCTGCACCTGCTGACAAAAGATTTTGCAGCTTTAACAGGTGTGAGTTTATCGCTGCAACATTGAAGCAGCGCTGTTATGGCGGGCCGGGCGCTGCGGGCCTGCGCCGCGCTGCGTGGAACCACGGCCACTGCGCATTAGTTTAGAATTCCCGCCGTGCCACGCTTTGACCTGACCAGCATTGGTGAAGCCATGTGGCGCCTGAGCGTTCCTGCCGGCCGCCGCTTGGAAGACACGCGCACACTGGATGTGGAGGTAGCCGGAGCCGAAAGCAATGTCTGCACCGCGCTTGCGCGCCTCGGCCGGCGCACCGGCTGGGTCAGCCGCGTGCCGGATCACGCCCTTGGCAGCAGCATTGTGCGGGCACTGCGCGCCGATGGCGTGGATGTGTCAGCCGTGCGACGTGCCCCGCACGAGCGGCTGGGCACTTATTTCATTGAGTACGCAACCCAACCGCGCCCCATTCAGGTTATCTACGACCGTGCCGACTCGGCTGCAGCGCGCATGACGGTGGAAGATGTGGATTGGGCATATCTACTGGACACGCGTGTGCTGCATCTTACCGGCATCACCGCAGCGCTGGGCGATAACGGCCGCGCGATTGTGGCGCAAGCGCTGCGGCGCGCGCGCGCCGCCGGTATCACCATCAGCTTTGACGTGAATTACCGCGCAAAAATGTGGCCGGCTGAAACGGCGGGGGCTGCGCTGCGCCCGCTGCTGGCCGAAACCGATGTGCTGTTCTGCAAAGATGCGGATGCGCAGCGCCTGTTTGGCTGCAGCGGCGAGCCGCAGCGAATGATGGAGGCACTGCAAAAACTCACGCGCGCCAGCGCAATCTACTGCACCTTTGGCGAGCGGGGCGCAGCGCTTTTGCAGGGCAGTGCGTTTTTGTTTCAACCGGCGCTGCCGGTGCAGATTGTGGATCGCGTGGGCAGCGGCGATGCATTTGCCGCCGGTGTGCTTGACGGCTGGTTGGACGATGATGCGCGCGCCGGCTTGCAGCGCGGCATTGGCCTGGCAGCCATTGCGCTTTCACAATTTGGCGATCGCGTGCTGTCTTCCCGCGCGGAGCTGGACGCCGTGCTCACCCAAAAATCCGCCGACATCTTGCGCTGAAATCTTTGTCGGTCGAGCTCCACCAATAAAACTATGCCGGCCCTGGAGCAAGTTCTCACTGAAAAAATCATTGCCATTGTGCGGCTGGATGATTACGCTAGAGCCGTGGATGTGGCGCGCGCGCTTGCAGCCGGCGGCATCCGCGTGCTGGAGTTCACGCTCACCGGCAAGGGCGCAATCGAAGCAATTGCCGCCACGCGGCTGGCATTGGGAGACACGGTGTGCGTCGGGGCCGGCACAGTGCTCAGTGCGGCTGACGCGCACGCCACAATTGCGGCGGGTGCACAGTTTGTGGTTACGCCCGCGCTGCGCCCTGCAGTCATCG
>CANNEJ010000175.1 GCA_947503585.1 Anaerolineales bacterium
ACCAAATATTAAACCGGCACGCAGATCTGCTGGCGGAGCGCGTGTTTCTGCCGTGGGTGGACATGGAAGCAGTGATGGAGCGCGAAGGCCTGCCGCTCTACTCGCTGGAGAGCAAGCGTCCGGTGCAAGACTTCGACGTATTGGGTATTTCGCTGCCCTACGAGCAGCTTTACACTAATACGCTGCACTTGCTGCATCTTTCGGGAATGCCGCTCCACGCGCGCGACCGGCTTGCACAACACTTTCCGCTGGTTATTGCCGGCGGACACGCCACTTACAACCCGGAACCGATGGCAGACTTTATTGATGCATTTGTGATTGGCGAAGGCGAAGAAGCAATTGTTGAGATTGCGCGCACAGTCATGGAATGGCGATCCGATTCAGCCCACGCCGCAGCTGCTGAACGCCCGGACAAACGCGCACTTCTCCGAAGACTTGCAGCGCTGGACGGCGTGTACGTGCCCCTGTTTTACGAGGCCAGCTACAACGATGACGGCACGCTGGCATCCACACGCAGCATCGAGCCAGCTGCGCAGCTGCCGGTGCTCAAGACCATCGTCAAACAGCTGCCGCCGCCCATCACGCGTTTTATTGTGCCGGGTGTGGATGTGGTGCACAACCGCGCAGCAATTGAAATCATGCGCGGCTGTACGCGCGGCTGCCGCTTTTGCCATGCCGGCATGGTAACGCGCCCGGTGCGCGAGCGCAGCGTTGCAGAAGTAATCGATGCGATGCGCGAAGTTCTGCAGCACACCGGTTTCGAAGAGATTGCCTTGCTCTCGCTGTCCTCCTCAGACTACAGCCACGTGCTGGAGCTGGTGGATGCCATTCGAGAAAACTTTGGCCACTTGAATCTGAACATCTCGATGCCGTCACTGCGCATTGAGACCGTGTCGGTTGACCTGATGGACCGGCTGGAGAAGCAGGGGAGGCGCAGCGGGTTCACACTCGCGCCCGAAGCCGCCACCGAGCGCATGCGCGAGATTATCAACAAGCCCGTCAGCACCCCACAACTTTTGGAAACAGCCAAATCCATTTACTCCCGCGGCTGGACGACCATCAAGCTGTACTTCATGATTGGCCACCCGGACGAAACCGTTGCGGACGTGCAGGCAATTGCCGATCTGGCGCACGCTGTGATCCTGGAAGGACGGCGCGCACTGGGCAACCGGGCACTACTCAACCTGGGCGTAAGTACATTCATTCCCAAGCCGCACACGCCCTTTCAATGGTCACCGTGCGACAGCATTGCGCAAGTGCGTGAGAAGCAGGCCCTGCTGCGCCGTGAGGTGCGCAGCCCGGGCATCAAGCTGAGCCTCAGCAACCCGCATGAGAGCCAGATGGAAGCATGGCTTTCCCGCGGAGACCGGCGCATGGGTGCGGTGATTGCCGACGCTTACGCACGCGGCGCCAAGTTTGATGCGTGGGGCGAACACTTTAAATACGACGCATGGATGGCGGCGTTTGCCGCCAACGGACTCGAGAGCACGTTCTATACGCATCGCGAGCGTGATGTTGCCGAGGCGCTGCCCTGGGACCACATTGATGCTGCGGTGAAGAAATCATTTCTCGCGGAAGACATGCGCTGGAGCGCGCGCAGCCAGACCCGCGTCGATTGCCGCGACAAGTGCTTTGCCTGCGGCATCCTGCCCAAATTTATTGAAGAACGCCGCGCCACGCCGGCAGATGCGTGGCAGTGCCCGGAGGTGAAGCCCATTCACCTGCGCGGAAACAGCGCGATGCAACCAAGCCAGCTGATCGTTGTCGCCTGACGCGCTCTGGCGCCACTGCAACTACGCACCTGCAGCTCTGCGGCGTGGTTCAGCCGCCAAATGTTAGCGCCGCCGTACTGCAGCAATGCGCGCCCGTTCCTGAGTGCAAACTAGTACATCAATGAAAGCATTGATCTTGCAGCGCCTGCGCATCCAATTTAGCAAAACCGGACCGGCGCGCTTCATTGGCAATTTGGACTTGATGCGCCTGTGGGAACGCGCCGCACGCCGCGCCGGAGTAGCACTGGCATACTCAGAAGGATTTCATCCGCAGCCGCGCATGCAGCTGGGCGCACCGTTGCCGCTGGGCTACGTGGGCGACGCCGAACTGCTGGACCTGTGGCTCACCAAAGCCACCGAGCCCGCAGCGCTGCTCCAAACGTGGAACACTGTCCTGCCACTTGGCATTGCTGTACAAGCCGTAACGGAAATTGTGGACCGCGAAGCAGCACTCTCCGCGCAGGTAACCTCCGCCCGTTTTGGCGTGCTGCCCAACTGTGAAGCTGCAGCCCCGGATCTCGCGCGGTGCGTGGCCGAGCTACTGGAGCACCAGCAGATTCTGCGCATCAACAAACGCGGCAAAGAATACGACCTGCGCCCGCTGGTGGAAATGCTGGATACCACGCCCGCTGGCTGGCTGGAAATGCAGCTCGCCGCCCGTCCGGCAGCCACCGGCCGGCCGGAGGAAGTACTCACCGCAATGGGCCTTGACCCGTGCCGCCCCGCTATCCACCGCCGGAACCTGATTTTGATTGACAAAGCCCTCCCGAGCTAGTAGAATTCCGCAGTTGTCCCGCTGGACGGGGCATTATTCTGCGCAAAGCGCGTTAGGAATTCACCATGCGGTATGCGATTGTTATAGACAAAAATCGGCAACACCGGGTCGAAGAAGGCTCGGTAATTGACTTGGATCTGCGCGAAGCTGAAGCGGGCAGCAGCCTTGAGCTTCAAGTGATGCTGCTTGCCGATGGCGAGACAGTGCAGATTGGCGGCCCGGTGCTGGATGGCAGTGTTGTGAAGGCCACGGTGCTCGATCAAGTTAAGGGACCGAAAATTCGCGTCTTCAAATACAAGCCCAAGAAGCGCTATCGCGTCACCACCGGCCACCGCCAGGGTTACACGCGCGTCCGCATCGATGAAATCGTTAGCTGAAGGGGGCAGGGGGATAATTCATGGCACATAAGAAGGGTGCGGGATCCAGCACCAACGGGCGCGACAGCAATGCACAGCGTCGCGGCGTAAAAATATTTGGCGGGCAGGAAGTGCGCTGCGGAAATATTCTGGTGCGCCAGCTTGGCACGCACATCAAAGCCGGCGCGCATGTGAAGGTGGGCCGCGACTTTACGCTGTATGCCACAGCGGACGGCCACGTGAAATACATCCGGCTGCCAGACGGCCAAAAATCCGTTTCAATTGTTTTGTCACCGGAGGCCGGCGCATGAGGGAGAACATTCACCCCAAATACTTTACGGCGGCCAAAGTGGTTTGCTCTTGCGGCAACACTTGGACCACCGGCGCCACGCTGGAAGTGGTGCGCACTGACTTGTGCTACAAGTGCCATCCGTTCTACACGGGTGAGCAGCGCCTGATAGACACCGAGGGGCAGGTGGAACGCTTCTTGAAGAAGCTGGATGTGCGCCAGAAACATTTGGCGCTGGAAGCCGAACGCCTGGCCGAACCGGAGATTGTGGATGTGCTGCTGGCAGATTTGAAACTAGGAACGCGCGCAACCGCAGCCCTCACCAAGCAGGGCCTGAGCGGTGCGCTCGCGATTCTGGAGCTGCTTAAGACCGCTGGCGATGCCGGCGTGCTTTCCATTCAAGGCTTTGGTCAAAAGGGATTGATTGACTTGAAAAAGGCACTGCGCCTGAATGGCTTTGAAGTTCCGGGCGATGCCCAGGAACCAGCCGCAGAAGCTGCAGACGAGTCCTAGAGTCTGCCACCGTATAGATTACTAACCTAAACAGGCGCCACTGGCGCCTGTTTTTCGTACGGGTATACTTCGCGCCATGAAGCATCACAACGGCAGCATTGAAGTTATCACCGGCTCAATGTTCAGCGGAAAAACTGATGAGCTGATCCGGCGCTTGCGGCGCGCCCGCATCGCAAACCAGCTGGTGCAGGTCTTCAAGCCGGCAGTGGATCACCGCTACGGCACAGACAAAGTAACATCGCACGCCGGCAGCGAGTTTGAGGCTACGCCCGTTGCCGGCAGCGCCCAAATTGAGCAGTGCCTGAGGCCCGGCACCACCGTGGTCGCGGTTGACGAGGCTCAATTTTTTGACAGCGGTGTAACAGACGTGTGCCAGAAACTTGCTGCACGCGGCATTCGCGTCATTTGTGCCGGGCTGGACCAGGACTTTCGCGGCGATCCGTTCGGACCGATGCCGCAACTGCTGTCTCTTGCGGAAGATGTGGACAAGCTGCACGCGATTTGCATGGTTTGCGGGGAGCATGCTTCCCGCACACAACGCCTGATAAACGGCGAACCCGCATACTACGACGACCCTATTGTTATGGTGGGTGGCAGCGAAGCATACGAGGCGCGCTGCCGCGAGCACCATCAGGTGCCAGTGCGAAAGCCCCAAGGAGCCCGGTAGCGAGCATGCCACCAATCGCGGAGTACAAAACTATATTTCATGAGGGGCTGATCCCAGA
>CANNEJ010000176.1 GCA_947503585.1 Anaerolineales bacterium
GAGCGCTTTGCTTTTTACGACCTTGCCAAAAAGGCCTACTGTGTAATCCAAACCGGCGAGCGGCGTTTCTACGGCTGCTTTATTTTTAAGAAGGGCGTGATCGCGCCTGATGCCGGCTAGCAGCAAAGGGCGCCAACAATGACCACCCAGAAAAGCGGCGTTGCAATCCTTGGCATCTTCGTTGCCGACCTTGCGTTTCGCGCAGCGCGCATGCCGGGCATCGGCGAGACAATTGCCGGCTCGGGCTTCAAGATGGGGCCGGGCGGTAAAGGCTCAAACCAGGCGGTTGCCGCTGCGCGCGCCGGTGCCGCCGTTACCTTCATTTCCAAAGTTGGGCGGGATGAATTTGGCGCCATCGCATTCACAACATGGCGCAACGAGGGCATCACCGCGCGCGTAAGCGAAGCGCCTGACCAGCCAACCGGTGCAGCCTACATCTTTGTGAACGACCGCACCGGCGAGAACGCCATCATTGTTGTGCCCGGCGCCGCCGCCACCATCGGCACCGGCGATGTGGACAGCGCTGCAGACGCAATCCGCGCTGCGGCGGTGTTTGTCACCCAGCTGGAGCAGCCGGTGGCAGCCGCCCGCCGCGGGCTGGAGATCGCAAAAGCAGCCGGCAGCACCACCATATTCAACCCGGCACCGGCCGAGCCATTCGACGACGACCTCTACGCCCTGGTTGACTTTATAACCCCCAACGAAAGCGAGGCGACCATGTTAACCGGCGTCTCCGTCACCAGTGTCGCTGACGCGCGCAAAGCCGGAGACGTGTTTCTGGCTAAGGGCGTCGGCTGTGCACTAATCACACTGGGAGAAAACGGTGCATTGCTGCACAGCAAGTCACAATCGCTGCTGGTGCCGGCGTTCAAGGCCGGGCCCGTGGTGGAGACGGCCGGGGCTGGTGATGCCTTCAATGGCGGTTTTGCGGCAGCGCTTGCGCGCGGCGTTAGCCCGGCCGAAGCCGTGCGCTTCGGCTGCGCAGTTGCCGGCATCTCAGTGACCCGCGCTGGTACGGCCCCTTCCATGCCGGGCCTCGGTGAAGTGGAAGCGCTGCTCGCAAAAACGAAATAACGCGCGGCGCTCCGCCAAACCAAAAAGCCAGTCGCAGCGCGGCGCACTGCGGCAGCTACTCAGTTTGCGACAGGAAATTATCTATGTCTGTGCGCTGCGGCAGCGCATCGTAGCCGCCACGCCGCGTCACCGCCAGCGCACCGGCCGCTGCCGCACGGCGCAGGGCCGCAACCACGGGCAGCCCCTCTAACAAAGCCAGCGAAAACACGCCCAGAAAAGCATCACCCGCTCCCACCGTATCGGCAACCTCCGCCGGAAAGGCAGCCTGCTGCACTACTTCACCTGCACTCCACGCTGCACTGCCGGCTGCGCCAAAAGTTATCACTATCGTCTGTATGCCAAAGCGCGCAGCTAAATCTGCCAAGGCACTGGCTGCCTGCGCCGGCGGAATACTGCGCCCCAGCAAACTGCCAGCTTCCACACTGTTGATGATGAGCACCGAAGTTGCGCGCCAAAGCGAATCCGGCACCGTCGACCACATCTGCGGTGCAGGCGATGCATTGAATATCACCTGCTTGCCCATTCCGGCTGCAATTCCGGCTGCATAGTTCGAAACCGCAACGGGCAGCTCTAATTGCACAACCAGTGCGCTGGCACGCTGAAGGGCGGGGCGGGCGCAATCCACATCATCAACCGAAAGACGCGCCGCAGCACCGGGCGCAATAATGGAGGAGTAGTCACCCTCGGCAGCCAGCACTGTGCTGGCACCGGTAGCAAATTCGTAATCGATTGCCACATAAGTGGTGTCGACGCCCCTGGCCTGCAATCCGGCCAGCAGCTGCCTGCCAAACAAGTCATCACCCAGGCGCGCAAGCATGTGCGCGCGCGCACCCGCCAGTGCAAATTGGCAGGCTTGATTGCCACCTTTGCCGCCCGGCGCCATGGTAAACAACCCGCCCGCCACTGACTCTCCGCGCCCCGGCAGGCGTGCAGCCGTGGCAATCAGGTCCATGTGCACACTGCCCAGCACAACAACGGCTGGCGCAAGTGCGTCAGATATTTTTTGGTCCAAGCACTAAATTCTGAATTAGCTGCGTCGCTGCAATCGCATCCTGATTCTTCCGAATGTGGCCCAGCTCACTTGCCGGTATGCGATCAAGCAGCTGCTGCATGCGCTGCACACTCTGTACATTGGCGGCACATTCCGCCGCCGGATCCACCCGGTCCGGGAACGTGTCAAAATAAATGGTGCCCGCGAATCCGCCCTTGCGCAGCTCGAGCAGCAGCTCCAGCGTCTGCCACAAGTGCACGGAGCCAACCATGAGGCCGTCATCGGCCGGCCCATAACCGTCATTGAGATGCACGCCAAACAGCCGGCCGGTGCGCAGTGCCAGCGCAGCAGCTGCAGCCGGCTGCTCACCTGCCATCAGTGAGTGGCAGAAATCAATTGTGACGCCAAAATTTTGCAGGTCAACCGCCTGCACCGCGAGCAGCGCGTCCGCCATGGAGCGAATGAGCGCAGTGCGGCGCGGGTCGCTGGGCTTGTACTCCACGCTTATTTGAATCGCCCGGTTGCGCTGCGCGACTTCGCGAAAACCGGCAACTTCCAAGTCCCAAAGTGCGCCGTAGTCTGCCTGAAACGGGTAGTCGAATCCATCCGGCCCCATCCAAAGGATCACGTGGCCAATGCTGTTTGCAGCCGCCAGATCAACCGCAGCGTTTGCCAGTTGAATCGCCGCGTGCCGGGTTTTTGGCTGCGGATGGGTAAATGCGCCTGCAGCGAAATCTGCGCCATCGAATCGTAAATTAAGTGCGGTTACCCTCAATCCGGCTGCGACCGCAGCCGCCAGCACCGCTGGGGCAGTCTCGCCAATAAAATGTTGCGGGTAATTCAGCTCAATTGCCGAGATGCCGGACACACCGGCGATTACGCGAATAGCGTCAATAACCGAAAGCCTTGCCGGCGGGTGCCCGCGAAACGAGTTCAGGCGGGTTGCATAGTGGTGCTCCATAATTAACTGCACGCCCCAAAATATCTTGGCAATACCATTTTTATCTCCAAATTCGCTCCGGAACAATAACACAGGCGCTCGCGCCACCTCAAGAATCTGGGTCTATTGGTTTAGCCCTGAAATTTTCGGAAAATGTGCCTTGTACAATTAGACTGGAATTGTTTGTGGTGTGTTATTGTGACCACATATTAAATGTTGCTACAATCCGGACAAATCACTTGCATTGGAGAAAACATCAGGGCTAATCAACATTAGGCGCATCGCAAGAGACTTGAATGAATGAGACGGTTACGTAAATTTTTGGGAGGAAACTAGAAAATGTCAAAGAAAACGGTAAGTAGGCGAGACTTCGTAAAGGCAACTGCCCTGGGCAGTGGTGCCATGATCCTTGCGGCATGCGCCGCGCCAGCAGCGACTGCAGCCCCCGAGGCTGCGTCGACTGCCGCGCCGGCTGCCACCGCCATGCCGGAGCCGACTGCCATTCCAGCAACTGCGGTCCCGGAGCCCACAGCGGTTCCAGAGGTGTCATCTGCGGACTTCCGTAAGCAGCTGCTCGCAATCCCAGGCGTTGGCAAAGGTTCCCCAACTGATGCGGAATGGCAAAAAGTTGGTGAGATGTTGTTGGGAACAACAAAGGCAAACGTGAAGGAAGGCGAGTTTGCCGGCGTGGAGCTGTCATTCTTGGGCCTCAATAATCAGAACCTGCATAACATGCTTTTCCGCGGCTTTCTGAAGCCATGGGAGGCATACACGGGCGCAAAGATCAGCTGGATCGATCTAGCCCAGGCAGACTACAACGCCCGCCTGCAGCAATCCATCGCAACCGGCACGGTCGACTTCGACATTGCTGAGATGGGTGCACCGTTCGAAGGCGATGTCTGCGGCAAAGGCCTGGCATCTGAGATGCCGGACTGGGTAAAGGCCCAAATCGACATGGATGACTATGTCGGTTACCTCAAAGCGCCGGTCGGAACATGGAACGGCAAAACATATCGCATCTCGATTGATGGCGACTGCCACAACTTCAACTATCGCACTGACTACTTCGCTGACGCCGACCTGGCCGCAGCGTGGAAGGCGGAAGGTGGCAAGGGTGAATGGGCAGTGCCAACAACATGGCAGCAGGTGAATGCCATGACCAAGTTCCTGAAAGGCAAGAAGGTTGATGGTCAGGATGCTTATGGTTATCTGGATCCAGCCAAGGGCTGGGGCGGGTTTGGCTTTTACTATTTGGGAAGCCGCGCCACGGCATACGCCAAGCACCCGGATGACAAGGCATGGTTGTTTGATGCAGACACCATGAAGCCGCGCGTAAACAATCCAGCTTGGGTGCGCGCCATTCAAGACGTGATTGACTCTCTGCCTTACGAGCCTGCTG
>CANNEJ010000177.1 GCA_947503585.1 Anaerolineales bacterium
GCTGCCACGACTGCCACGCGGTCGCCCACGTGGCGCACTTTGCTGTCCAGCGAAACCTGATCATAGGGTGGCGGGTTGGGGTGGGACTGACCGCCGGATGCGTACACTACCCGCGGCACGTCGGCATAGGTGAGAACCGCGTGGACGCCCGGCAGCTTGCGGGCCGCGCTGGCATCGATGCGCTTTATGCGCGCATGGGCAACGGGGCTCGTGAGCAATGCGCCGTGCAGCATTCCCGGGAGCTCAATGTCGTCCGCAAATACCGGCCGTCCTTTGGCTAGTTTTACGCCATCCACTTTTGGCTCGGGGCGCCCGACGCTTCCGAGCTGCACAGTTGGTCGTGTTACCGTGCGCGGCTCGGTTTGCACCTGCGTGCTGGAATTGCCGAAATCCATGGTTGGCGTTTCGCCCGGGTTGCGCGGTCCAAACAGGGCTTCAAAAGGCAGGCCGCCGTGCGGATCAACGGGCGGCACGATTTCACCGCGGATGATTGCAGCCGCACGCATGACTGCCTGCACTGGCCGCAAGTACCCAGTGCAGCGGCAGAGCACGCCGCCAAGCACTTCACGCACTTGGTCCTCCCGTGGCGCTGGTTCGCGGTCCAGCAATTCTTTCGTTGCCATGATCATTGCCGGCGTGCAGAAGCCGCACTGGATTGCACCCGTGTCAATGAATGCCTGTTGGAGGGGGTGGACTTCGTGGCGTTCGGTCAGGCCCTCTACTGTCTCAATTTGTTGTGCGTCTGCTTGCGCAGCGAGCATCACGCAGGTGGGGGTCAGGCGGCCATTCAGCAATACGGAACAGGCACCGCAGTCGCCGCTCTCGCAGCCATGCTTCACCGACCACACGCGCGCAGTGCGCAGTGCATCCATCAGGGTGGTGTCGGGTGTGCACTCCAATGCGTGCGGAAGTCCGTTGATTGCAATGTTGATCTTCATAATTTTGGAGTAACGATCTACCTGGGCGTCAGTGATTCCAGGGCCCTTTGCGTCAAGACGGACGCCATGGCATGCCGATACGCACTGCTGCCGCGGTAATCGCTGCGGCTTCCGGGTGTGGCGGCAGCGGCTGCTGCGGCGCGGGCGATGCTGGCAGTGGTGAGGGCCTTGCCAGTCAATTCTATTTCGGCTGTGTTGCAGCGGGCTGGGGTATTGGCCACACCGCCGATGGCGATGCGCACATGGGCAATTTTGTTATCGTGTGTTTGCAGGGCAGCGGCTACTGCAACTATGGCTTCATCGCGGGGCGTGCGCCGGACGGCGTGCAAAGCTGCGCTGTTTGCCATATCGCTATAAAAAATGCGGAGAGGGAAACTTGCGCCGGTGGGTGGATGGGTGCCAATTGGCGATACATCACCGTTGTCCCAATGAATTTGCGCATCGAGTACAAGCCATGCCAGTTGCAGATCGGGCGGTCCATCGACGGCGATGGCGGCGCCACCGGCGCATGCCAGGTTGCGCATGCCATAGTGTGTGCAGTGCAATGCTGCGACAGCCACAATGCCGTTCTGGGATCTTTTTAGCAGGGGTGCATCGGCCAGAGCTTGGAGTGTGGTCGATGCGCCGATTTCAATTAGGCCGGACTTGGAACGGATGTAGTCCAGATTGAGATTACGGAGATCGAGCTGCAGGCCAGTAGCAGTCGGGTATGGCGCTGGTACACGCGGCTGGGTGAGAAGTACGTTGGTATTATGCGGTTGCTGTTGGATTGCTTTTTGCGCGTCCGCTAAATCCGCGGCGCGCTGGTATTGAAATGCGTCTGTAGGCACGATGGGTTAATCTTGAACAGATGTTAGCACAGCCGGATTCGGGTGCGCGGAACAGACGCTATTTGGCCGTTTCCTGGCGCACGGCGGTCACTGCAGCTTTGCATTCCCGCGCAAGTATCAGCGCGATCTTAAGGTCCAATTGCGCGTCCGCTGGTTTGAATTCTTGCAGGCTGATCGCCCAAATGCCAATTTGATTTGTAACAGCTTGGCAAGATGTGGCTGCCAGCTGGAGTGCGTTGTGGACTGGCTTGAGTTGTGGCGCTGGCAGCGGTGTTTCGCGGAGCTGGTCTGTAATCAGGCGCAGGGCGGCGATTTGTGTGCGGTAGTCTTTCTGCCATGCTTCGTCGCGGTTATAGCGCATAACAGTTTGAAGCAGGGCGTCAAGGTTTATTTCGATCACGCGGACTTTGACTTGCGCGCTCAGATTGAACGATTGTTTTAGTCCGGCATAGGTGCGGGCTCGGGCTGTGGCTTCTATTTCAGCAGCAGTTGGCCCGCAGCCGGATAAAACAATGCATAGCCACAGAATTGCTGCCTTTGTTTGCGCGCTCACTCTAGGAGTTTACCCACGGATGCCGTTTCCATGTGAAAATTGAGTGCGAAGCTATGACTGGCCTCAGGCACGGAGAATTTCTTTATTGCTGGCGGCAATGCCAAAGCTGCCGGGAGCAATACTTGTTGTATACCGCGGCGCCGGATATGGAACTGCCGCGGGCGCAGCGGATTGAAGCTTTCTTGGGGCAGCAGGCCGGTTGTACCGACTTGGCCCGGACTTACGAGGACACTGTGGCTGCAGTGCGGGGCAATGAGAGTTGTGATGTTTTTACCTTGGTGGATTTAGTGCGCGACCCAAAAGGTTGCCTTTGCTCGTTTTGCGGTGGATCTGTGGTGCTGGGAAGTTTTGAGGGTGCGGAGGTGGCGCGCATCGAGTGGCGGGATAGTGTGGGCAACCGGCTCACGCTTGAGATCTAGTTTGATTGCGGTAGCAAGTGCGAGTTGTTAAGTATGGAGGATGATGGATGAGCGGGGCAGCGTGTTTTCTTGCGGGTGATATTGGTGCGACCAAGACGGTTCTCGCGCTGGTGACAGCAGCCGGCGGTGCGCGCCGGCCGGTTTTGACACGCACATTTCTGTCGGCGGATTACCCGTCGCTTGAAGTTATCATCGGTGAATTCCTTGCCGGTAGTTCTGCGACCGTGGAGCGGGCTACATTCGGAGTTGCGGGTCCGGTAATTGATCAGCGCGTGCAGATCACCAACCGGTTGTGGGGCGTTGATGGGCGATCGGTAGGGGCGCACCTGGGCGGCGTGCCGGTGCATTTGCTTAACGATCTTGAGGCGCTCGGGCATAGTGTGCTGCAGTTGCAGGAGCAGGATCTGGTGATGTTGAATGCAGGTCTGCGTGATCCGCATGGCACGATCGGAATAGTGGCGCCGGGCACGGGGATGGGCGAGGGGTTTCTGGTGTGGGATGGCAAGGGGCACCGGCCTTGTGTATCGGAGGGTGGCCACTGCGATTTTGCTCCAAATAATGACGTGGAGCTGGCTTTGCTCGGGTACCTGATGGCCAGATTTGGTCATGTAAGTGTTGAGCGCGTGTGCTCGGGTTTGGGGCTGCCTAACATTTACGCTTTTCTGCGTGACACGAGCCGGGAGAGCGCGCCGGAGTGGCTGGAGAAGGAATTGGACACCGCTGCTGATGCAACGCCCGTGATCGTTGGGGCTGCGCTGGATGATGCCCGCGCTTGTTCAATTGCAAAGCGGACGCTTGGTATTTTTGTAGATGTACTTGCAGCTGAGGCGGGCAGTTTTGCGGTAAGGCTGCTGGCCACGGGCGGAATGTATCTTGGCGGTGGAATTCCGCCGCGGATATTGGGGATGATGCGTGATCCGCGTTTTATGTCTGTGTTTCTGGCGAAGGGCCGGCTGCGGCCGGTTCTAACGGGTGTGCCAGTGTTTGTAATCAATAACAGGGATGCGGGCCTGCTGGGTGCCAGCCAACATG
This sequence comes from Anaerolineales bacterium, assembly GCA_947503585.1. GTDB lineage: Bacteria > Chloroflexota > Anaerolineae > Anaerolineales > UBA11657 > BD1. Next base: position 3,773 of record CANNEJ010000177.1, read on the forward strand.
TGCTCACGGGCCATTCCTCGAAATAAGAATGCTAAGGAGAAAACATTTAAATGATTGTGACTGCTACTAATTCTGGCGGATACAAGGTTGCCCTGCAGGCGGGCGAGCATGGTTGGCATTCTGATAGGCCGGTTGCGGAGGATGGTACTGACCTTGGCCCGACGCCGCACGAGCTTCTGCTCGGAAGTTTGGCGGCTTGTAAGGCGATCACGGTGCAGATGTACGCGCAGCGCAAAGGGTGGCCGCTCACTGGTGTAAAAGTTTCCATTGGTCACCAGCATGTTAACGGCGATAGCCCGCTGGAGAAGTTTGACGGTGAGATACAATTTGTTGGCGATCTCACAGGGGAACAGCGGCAGCGCTTGCACGAGATTGCAGCAAAGTGCCCTGTGCACCGGTTACTGACGAACGCGGTGGAAATTAACCTGGCACTGGCGGCAGGTTGAGCGCCGGACAAAGTTTGTTCAGCGTGTATCTCCAATAAGTTTCTACTTTTAGTTGGGAGCGAGCTTGATGAAGATTGGGGGTTTGCACCATATTACGGCGGTTACAGCAAATGCCCGGGCCAATGTTGCGTTTTATACGCAGGTGTTGGGCTTGCGCCTGGTCAAGA
>CANNEJ010000178.1 GCA_947503585.1 Anaerolineales bacterium
GGTTGAGGCGCGTCATTGCCATCCAGCTGGTGTTGCCCGGCCGCGAACCGCCAAGCAGAAAGCCGAGCGCACCGTAGCGCAGCGCAGTAACTGCCAGCAGCAGCGTGAGCCCGCCGACCGCAAGTGCGTAAGTAACCAGCAGCTGGCGTGTGCGCGGTTTGGGATGCGGCTGCAGCGCATGCGCCAGCGCCGGCAATGCCAGACAGAACAGGCCGCTGAACTTTGTGAGCGGCGCCGCCAGCATGGCGAGGGCCAGCACGGGCGCAGCGGGGCGGGCGCGGCGCGCGTGGGCGCTTGCCAGCCATGCCAGCACAACTGCGGCGGTGGCCAGCAGCGTGTCGGCGGTGGTCAGGCGCTCGTAAAAAAACGCCCACGGCTGCAGCACATAGAAAGCCACCGCCCACAAGCCCGCCTGTGCCCGGCCCCAGCAGTGCGCCAGCGCCCACAGTGCGCTCAGTGTTACGGCGCTGGCCAGCAAGCTGGCAGCGCGCCCCACAAAAAGCACGGGACCCAGCGGGTTGAGCAGCGCGAGCCAGTAGATCTGCAGCGCCTTTGCAGAGCTCAGCGGAAACAGCAGGCTCCCTTCCCAGACTTCAGCTGCCCAGCGCAGATACTGGCCTTCGTCGAGGAAGCCCGGCAGCGCCAGCAGCGCGTGGGCGCGCACAGCGGTGGAGAGCAGGATGAGTGCGCACAAAATTGTGCGCGTGGTGGCCGGCGCGGGTTTGTGCATTGGTGTGCGGCGGGCTGCCGTGCGCCGCAGCGCGGGGCCGCTCAGTCGTGCTTGGTTTTCAGGCGGCTGAGGGGCGCCAGGCGCGGATCCAGCGTTTCGGCGGTGCAGCTGCAGGCTGCTTCATTCAAGTTTGTGCCGCACTGCGGGCACAGGCCTTTGCAGTCAGCGCGGCAGAGCGGGTGCGCCGGCTTGTCCAGCACCAGCAGTTCGCGCACCAATGGCGCCAGATCCAGAAGCGCACTGTCGCTGATGGTGAACTCGGAGTCGGCATCCGCCGCCAAACTGAACAGCTCGGCAATGTCTGCTTCGAGCGTGACCGGGACCGGTGCAAGGCAGCGCACGCATTCGGCGGTGTGCCCGGCATGCAGGCGCCCCGCAACGTACAAGCCCTGTGGTGTGCGCGTCAGCTGCACGCTGCCAGCCAGCCGGCTCAACTGCAGCTCGGCATCCAGGTTGGGCGCCGGCTCGTCCACGGTGAACAGGCTGCTGTGGCCCACGCTTTCATTCAGCAGAAAGCCCACATTGAGCGCCAAGCCGGATCGATTTGCCGGATTTGCCCGCATAAATCAACTATAGCAGGGCAAGACTCCAGCGTCAAAGCAGCGCTAATCGGCGCACTTTTATGGCGCGGTTATAATCAATGTTCACTTGCCAGCGCATTCGCAGCGCTGCGCCATCACAGAGACAAGCATGAAATATTTAATTACCGGCGGCGTGGGCTTTATTGGCAGTCACCTGTGCGAGGCGCTGTTGCAGGCCGGCCACGCGGTGACGGCGATTGATGACTTGTCCACCGGGCGCATGTCCAACATTGCGCATCTGCAGGCGCATCCGCAATTTCATGTGGTGGTGGAAAGCATCACCAATGCGGCGGTGATGGACCGCCTGGGCAGCGAGTGCGACCTGATAGTGCATTTGGCGGCAGCCGTCGGCGTCGAGCTTATTCTGCATTCGCCAGTGCACACCATCGAGACCAATGTGATGGGCACGGATGCCGTGCTGCGCACTGCGCGCCGCTACCAGAAGAAAACCCTGATCGCGTCCACCTCTGAAATTTATGGCAAGACCGAGAAGGTGCCGTTTGCGGAAGATGATGACACTGTGATGGGCAGCACCAAGCGCAGCCGCTGGGCTTACGCCGCCTCCAAGGCGCTGGATGAATTTTTGGCGCTGGCGTATCACCGCGAGATGGGCCTGCCGGTTGTGGTCTTTCGTTTGTTCAACACAATCGGGCCGCGCCAGCGCGGGCGCTATGGCATGGTGGTGCCGCGCTTTGTGAAGCAGGCGCTGGCCGGGCAGGACATCACCGTGTACGGCGACGGCGCGCAATCGCGCTGCTTTTGCGATGTGCGCGATGTGGTGCGCGCACTGACGGGCCTGGCCGACAGTGCGGCCGCAGTGGGTGAGGTGTACAACGTAGGCACGCAAGATGAAATCACGGTGGTGGAGCTGGCGCGCAAGATCAAGCAGATGACCGCGTCCAAATCGCGCATTGTGCTGGTGCCTTATGAGCAGGCCACGGGCGAGGGCTTTGAAGACATGCGCCGGCGCGTGCCGGATACCGGCAAGCTGCAGCGCCTGCTGCACTGGCAGCCGCAGCTAAACCTGGAGCAAACGCTTACGGACATGATTGCGCAGGCGCGCGCCGAAGGCCCGGGCGACACGATCTCGCAGCGCGCCGCCCCGGGCGCAGTTGTGGTTGGCTAGGGCGGTGCCGCACAAAGCCGCGCTGCTGGCGCGCATTGCGCAGCGCAGTGCGCGGGTGGGGGTGATTGGCCTGGGCTATGTGGGCCTGCCGCTGGCGCTTGAGTTTGCGCGCGCGGGCTTCAACACGCTGGGCATAGAAAACAACAGCGCGCGCGCGGATGACATCAATGCCGGCCGCAGCTACATTCCAGATGTGGCGCAGGCGGAGCTGGCTGCGCTGGTGCAGGCGGGCCGGCTGGCAGCCACCACGGACTATGCAGCCATCCGCGAACTGGATGCCGTAATTATTTGCGTGCCCACGCCGCTGCGCAAGACTCGCGACCCGGACATGTCTTTCGTGGTCAGCGCCACCGAACGCGTTGCCGAACATTTGCACGCCGGGCTGCTGGTGGTGCTGGAGAGCACCACTTACCCCGGCACCACAGACGAGGTTGTGCTGCCGCGCATGCTGCGCACTGGCCTTGTGGCGGGTGCGGAAATTTTTGTGGCCTTCTCACCGGAGCGCATTGACCCCGCCAACCCGGTGTACGGCGTGCGCAATACGCCCAAGTTATGCTGCGATTTTACGCCGGAGTGCTGCGCAGTGGCTGCGGCGCTTTACGCTACCGTGGCTGATGCTGTGGTGCCGGTTTCCACGGCGCGCACGGCCGAGATGGTGAAGCTGTTGGAGAACACCTTTCGCGCCGTCAACATTGGCCTGATAAACGAAGTGGCAATTATTTGCGGCAAGCTGGGCGTAAACGTGTGGGAGGTGATTGCGGCTGCGCGCACCAAGCCCTTTGGCTTCATGCCGTTTTATCCCGGGCCGGGCTTGGGCGGGCATTGCATTCCGGTTGATCCGTTGTATCTATCGTGGAAGATGCGCTCGCTCAACTACAAGGCGCGCTTCATTGAGCTGGCGGACGAGATTAACGGCAGCATGCCGCAGTATGTGGCGGATATTGTGGCGCAGGCGCTCAATGAGCAGGCCAAGCCGGTGCGCGGCTCCAGCATTCTGGTGCTGGGCGCAGCGTACAAGCGGGATGTCAGCGACGTGCGCGAGTCGCCGGCGCTGGATGTGATGGAGGTGCTGCTGGAGCGCGGCGCGCTGGTGGAGTTCCATGACCCCTACGTGCCGGAGGTGCGGCTGGAGGGGCACACGCTGCACTCGCAGCCCTACAGCGCCGGGCTGCTGGCGGCAGCGGATTGTGTGCTGCTGATAACCGACCACAGTTGCTTTGACATGGATGCGGTGCTGGCAAGTGCGCGGCTGCTGGTGGACACGCGCAACGCCGCGGCCGGCCACACGGGCAGCGCGCGTGTTGTCACGCTGTAGGGCGCACTGCGGCGGGCTGCTGCCGGCCGCGCTGTGCGCCAGACCGGCAGGCAGCAGCTAAACGGCGGGCGCAAGATGCGCATCTGTGTCGTCAGCGGCACGTTTCATCCCGAGGCGGGCGGCCCGCCAACATTTTTGTTTCACTTGCTGCCGGAGCTTGTATTGCGCGGCCATCAGGTGCGCGTGGTTGCATTTGGCGAGGCGGCAGCACAGCACACCTACCCCTATGCCCTGCAGCGCGTATCGCGGGCGCTGCCCATTCCGCTGCGCCTGCTGGTGTTCACGGCGGCGGTGTGGCGCGCCGGCCGTAAGGCCGATGTTTTTTTTGTGAGCGACTACGGCCTGCCCGTGGCACTGGTAAACACTGTGCTGCGTCGCCCGGTGCTGCTGAAGAACGTGGGCGATTTTGCCTGGGAATTTTGCACGCGCCATCAATGGATTGCGGCCGGGCAGACGATTGATGAGTTTCAACTCGCAGCCCATCCGTGGCGGGTGCGCTTTCTGCGTGCCTTGCAATACTGGTATGTGGGCGCTGCCACGCGCGTGGTTGCGCCCAGCAAATACTCGGCGCGCCTGGTTGCGGGCTGGGGCGTGGCCGCCCACAAGCTGTCCTTT
>CANNEJ010000179.1 GCA_947503585.1 Anaerolineales bacterium
AGGCGCTGTGCAATTTCCACATAGCGCGCCACTTTGGGCTGCGGAATCGTGCAGCACAACGCGCCATTTAGTTCTTCGCACGCAATGTTTTCTGCGCGCAGGGCGGCTGCGAATCCCGTCTGCATCGTGCCGGCTGGCGCGCACGATTTTGTCAGGCCGTCCGGCCGTTCAATGACGGGCAGGATCGGCAGGCCAAATTTCAATGCAAATTCAAAGTCGCGTTCGTCATGTGCGGGTACGGCCATAATCGCGCCAGTGCCGTAAGTGACCAGCACGTAGTCCGCGATCCAAATCGGGATTTGCGCGCCGTTCACCGGGTTGGTGGCAAACGCGCCGATGAACACGCCGGTCTTGTCTTTGCCGGCGGCTTCGCGTTCGATGTCTGTGCGCCGTGTGACCTCCGCAACATATTCGTCCACGGCAACTTTTTGCGCGGGCGTTGTCAGCTTGCTAACGAGCGGATGTTCGGGCGCCAGCACCAAAAATGTGGCGCCCCACAGCGTGTCCGGCCGGGTTGTGAATACCACAATCGGATCCGCCGCCCCGGAAAGAAAGGTCACCTGTGCGCCGGCGCTGCGGCCGATCCAGTTTGTTTGCAATGTGCGCACGCGCTCCGGCCAGTCGATTCCGTCAAAGTTGAGCAGTTCATCGGCGTACTTGGTAATGCGGAAGTACCACTGGTCTAAATTCTTCTTGATGACGGGAGTCTTGCAGCGCTCGCAGTGCCGGTCGTCGCCCCATACCTGCTCACGCGCCAGCGTGGTGTTGCAGTTCGGGCACCAGTCCACCGGCGAAAGTTTCTTGTAGGCCAGCCCGTGCTTGAACAGCTGCGTAAAGATCCACTGCGTCCACTTGTAGTACGCGGGGTCGCAGCTCACCGCTTCGCGGTCCCAATCCCACATCGCGCCCATGGAGCGCAGCTGTTTGCGCATGTAGGCAATGTTGCTGTAGGTCCATTGCTTCGGATGGATGCCGCGCTGAATAGCCGCGTTCTCCGCCGGCAGGCCAAAGGCGTCGAAGCCAATCGGGTACATCACGTTGTAGCCGCGCATGCGCAAGTAGCGCGCGCGCGCATCTGACGGCGTCATTGCGTACCAGTGGCCAATATGCAGATCGCCACTGGGGTAGGGCAGCATGGTGAGCGCGTAGTACTTGGGCCGCGCGGGATCTACCTTGGCGCGGTACAGGCCGTCGCGCTCCCAGCGTTCCTGCCAGCGCTGCTCAATCTGTTCAGGTGTGTAGCGCGGCGGGTGGTTCGTCATTGAGGTTTCCTTGGCTTGCGGTCCGGCTGCAGCAACACACGCCGCAGCGCGCGGGTATGCGGCAGCGGCTTGCACAGTTGGCTGCATCTGTTGCAGCAGATCGTACATCGCCCCACAAATAGATCGAGGCGCAGGTTTGCCATGTGTTGATGCGTAGCGCAACCGATGCTGGTGGATGGCATTGTACTATGTGGAACTGAAAACTTGGGTTTACGGCGTGGCGGTCGGTGTGGCGGCGGCGGTGGGTGTGGCAATAGCGGTCGGCTGCGGCGCCACAGGCGCGCTGCCGGTGCTGGTAGCTTGTTGCGTTTCTGCCGGGTTAATTGCTGCGGTGCCAATGGTTACGCGCGGCGTGCGCGTAGCGCGCGGTGTGGGCGGTGTGGTGGGGAAGATGGTGCCAATGCGCGTGAAGTAAATACCAGTGGCGGTGCGGGCGGCGTGGGTGCTGCGCGCTTTGTAGGCGGTCATGCTGGCATGCGCCATCCGCTGCGTGGCCACCTTGGCAGTAATGGTAACGCGGATGTACGCGCCCTTGGTGGCGTAGTGGGCGGTGCTGGTTAGCATGATGCGCGTGGAGTAGGCGCCGGGTTGGGAATCGGCGCGGGCGGCCGGCTGGGCAAAAAGCAGGCCTGCAAATGTCAGTGCCAGTGCCAACGCAGCTGCGGCTGCCTGCCAGGTGGAACCGCGCTGCTTCCCATTGTTTTTGCCTGTCACTGCGTGAACCTGCTGTAATTTTAGCTGTTCTCGGCGCACATGCTAAACTTTAGCCGGATCCACTGCCCCGCTAGCGTTTGAAGAATTTAGCATCCACCCGAGGAAGTAAATGGCTGACTATTTAATCCGTGGCACCCTGGCCGAGCTTGATCCGGCTGTGCACCATTTGACGCAGCTGGAGGCCGAGCGCCAATATCGCAAGATTATTCTGATTGCTTCAGAGTCCAGTGCGCCACAGGCTGCCCTGGAGGCCACCACCTCGGCTTTCACCAACATCTACGCTGAAGGCTATCCGGATGAGGAGACGCGCCGGATGTCCGAGGATGAAATTCTGGACTATGGCCCGCGGCTTGCGCATTACCGGCGCTATTCTGACCCGCGCTACTACAAAGGCGTCGAGTATGCTGATGCGATTGAGGCGCTGGCGCGCCGGCGCTGCGCCGATTTATTTGCCACGGCACAAGTGCCGGCCGAAAAAATTTTTGTAAACGTGCAGCCGCTCTCCGGTGCACCGGCCAACAACGCCGTGTATAACGCGCTGCTAAAGCCCGGCGAGACGGTGATGGGGTTGGATCTGGTGCAAGGCGGGCACTTGAGCCACGGCGCGAAGGCCAACCGCAGCGGCATGTTTTACAACAGCGTATCGTACGGGCTGGACCCCGCCACAGAGCGGCTGGACTACAGCGCGGTACGGGCGCTGGCTATGCAGCACCGCCCCAAGCTGCTGATTGCCGGCTACTCTTCCTACCCGTGGGTGCCGGACTGGGCGGAGTTCCGGCGCATTGCGGACGAGTGCGGCGCTGTGCTGCTGGCGGACATTGCGCACATTGCCGGGCTGGTGGCTGCGGGCGAGGCAGCCTCGCCGCTGGGGCATGCGCACGTCATCAGCTTTACAACGCACAAGTCTTTGTGCGGTCCGCGCGGTGCGTGTCTGCTTACAACGGATGCCGCGCTGGCGCGCAAGCTGGATCGGGCGGTGTTCCCGGGCGAGCAGGGCGGCCCGCACATCAACACAATTGCCGGGCTAGCCGTTGTGTTTAAGCTCAATCAGCGCCCGCAGTTTAAGGCCCTGCAAAAGCAAATTCGGGCAAATGCAGCGCGCTTCGCGCAGCAGTTGCAGGCACATGGCTTTCGCGTCCCGTTTGGCGGCACCGAGATTCATCTTTTCAATCTGGATTGCAAGTCGGTTGTCGGTGCAGCGGGTGCGCCATTGATGGGCGAGATGGCAGCGCGTATTTTGGATCTGGCGGGTGTGGTGGTTAATCGCAACACCATCCCCGGCGATCGCGGCGCGTTTTACCCGTCGGGTTTGCGCCTGGCCACGCCGTGGATTACGCAGCGCGGCTTCATGGAAAAAGAAGTTGACGAGCTGGCGGGACAGATGGCTGCAGTGCTGCGTGCTTGTGTGCCGTTTGCTTATGCAGCCGGCCGCGGCAAGCCGCTGCATCGCACGCGCGTGGACTTCAAAGCGCTGAATGACAGCAAGAACGCGCTGCGCGACCTTGCGCAGCGCATGGGCATCGACTACCAGGCCAGCGTGCATGGCTACCCGCACTTTTATTACAGCGACAGCGCGCCACAGGCGGCGCCCTTTACAACTTTGCTGATTAGCGGCGTGCATGCTGCGCACTTCTTGGAGCTGGCGCTCTCCAGTGATGTGGGCGCGCTGCCCGCCAAGGGCGCGCAGGCCACCAGCGTGGCGCGGCTGGAGCACGGCACTTTCGTAACTGTGGCGGGCACACTGGAACGCGCATCCGGAGCGGGCAGCTTTGAGCTGGTGGTGCCGAGTAACGCTGCAAGTGCGGTGGCAGCCTGGCTGCGCGATGTTTCGGACGGGTATGTGAGCATTGATGCGGCAGATGTATATGGCAAGCTGCCGGGCCCGGTGCAGGTGGAGGCGACGGGCGGCCGCAAACAGCTGCCGGCTGCCAGTGCCGCAGCCGCTGTGGGCAGCAAGCCGTATTACATTGGGCAGGCTGCAACCCCGGCACACGGCACGCCGCTGCCGGAATTTGCGTGGGTCGAAGCAGCAGCTGCTGCGCTGCAGCGCACGCCGCTGCACGCGCAGCATCTTGCACTGCGCGGCCGGCTGGCTGCTTTTGCCGGCTGGGAGATGCCGCTCTGGTACAGCTCCGTGGTGGAAGAGCACGCCGCCGTCCGCAATGCGGCCGGCTTGTTTGATGTGGCGCACATGGGCGTGTGGGATGCCAGCGGGCCGGCTGCCGCCGGCTTTCTGGACCAGCTGGTGGGCAATGATGTGCGCGCGCTGGGTATTGGCGAGTCGCTGTACACGCACCTGCTCACCCCCGCTGCAGATGTAATTGACGATCTGCTGATTTACCGGCTGCAGGCGGAGCGCTTTTTGGTTGTGGTGAACGCCGGCAATGA
>CANNEJ010000180.1 GCA_947503585.1 Anaerolineales bacterium
CGGTACCCGCAGCGCCCCAGCGCGCAACCAGATTGTCGTAGCCGCCAAAGATAACCGTGTGCGCCACAATTGTTACCGGCAGCTCATGCAGCAACGCCCGCAGCGCGCGCGCGGTGTAGGCGCGCACGTGTCCCGCGAGTTTGTTGCGTAACATATCCGGCAGGTAGTTCACAAGCGCAGCATTGCCAAAGTGGTAGCGGCCGCCCCACTGCACCCCGTGAGTCTCAAATGGATACCAGCGGTTTGGCGCAAAGATCACGGCGCGCCCGCGCGGGCGCAGCACGCGCACCAGCTCGCGCACGGCCTGGCGGTCATCCTGCACATGCTCAAGCACTTCATGCGACAGCACAACATCAAAGCAGCCGGACGGGTAGGGCAGCGCTTCGCATGCGCCACACACCAATGCCGGCAGAGCTGCAACCGGATGCAATACGCGCTCAAACTCAATATCGATGCCGTGCACTGTGGCGCCCTGCTCACGCAGTTTTTGCACATACGTGCCAACACCGCATCCATCCACCAGCACCGTGCGGCCGCGCAGCGCCGGCGTGTGCGCCAGCAATAGCTGCAGCCGGCGCTCCTGGCCGGCCCGCCACACATAGGATGGTTCGCCGCGCAGCATTGCGCGCGGGGGCGGCACGCTCACTTCTCCGCCCAGTGCAATGCAATCGTGCCCAGCATCAATCTTTGATAACGAACATTTTGGAAACCAGCTTGCGCAAACTTTTGCTGCAGCGCCTCCGGCGCTAAAAATTTTTCGGTGGTGCTGGGGAGATAAGCATAAGCCTCAGCCTGCCCGGCTACCAGCCGCCCCAGCAGCGGCATGATGAAGCGAAAGTGCATCAAGATCAGCGGCCGCAGCCAATTGTCCAGCGGCGGAGTTGTGTCCAGGCAAGCCACCCGCCCGCCGACACGCAGCACGCGGTACTGCTCCGCCAGCGCAGCATCAATATCAATCACATTGCGCATCAGAAATCCGGAGGTAACTGCATCAAAAGATCCGCCGGGAAACGGCAGGTGCAACGCATCCGAGCCCGTCCAGCGTACCTGGCGCATGGCCGGGCGCAGGCGCCCCACCTGCATCATCTCAAGCGCAAAATCTGCGCCTACACAAAGTGAAACTTTTCCGTGAGACAGCGCTTCGCCGGCGATGTCACCCGTGCCGGTGCCGAGATCAAGCATGCGCTCATTTTGTTTGAGCGCAATTCTTTGCAGGAGCAGTCGGCGCCAGTGCAGGTCCTGCCCGAATGTCATCAGGCGGTTCATAATGTCGTAGCGCGGGGCAATGCGGCCAAACATGGCCCGCACGTATCCTGCGCGCTCGGCGCCGGAGGAGGGGATCAAGAGATTTCCGGTTCAGGCTCCGTGTCTTCAGCCGCGGGCTCGGCCGCAAGTTCTTCCGCCTGCGCTGCGGGTTGGTACGGAGCTGCCGGTTCGGCATCGGATTCAAATTCAGTTTCTACAGCAGCCTTCCCGGCAGCCACAGCGGAGGCATCCGCAGCGCCTACTGCAGCGGATTCGTCCCGGCTGCCCGCAGCGTGCCCGCTGAATGGTTCATGGTACTCGCCATAAACATGGGTCGCAGCTTCATCGCCATCCGCGAGTTCAACCATCACAATGCTGTAGCGGTTCTTAACCACAGCCAGCTGCGCTTCGGTAATCCTGGCACCCGTCAAGTTTGCGCCGTCGAGATCAGCATCGAGCAGCTGCGCACCGCTGAAATCCACAAAGCGCAGGTCTGCCTGCGCAAGCTGCGCAGAGCGCAAATCTGCATGCTGCAAATTGCAGTGGGACAGCAGCGCTCCGGTTAGATTTGCACCCTGCAGGTCAGTCTGCTGCAAGTTTGCCTCGGTGAGGTCGCAGCCGGCAAGGTTTGCGCCGCTTAGGTCTGCCTGCCGCAGCGCAGCCTTGCGCAGCACCGCCTGATGCAAGTCTGCATCGCGCAGCACGCAGCGCCACAAGTTGGCCCGCTCCAGCCTGGCCTCTGCCAGCGACGCCGTCGCCAGCCGGCACTGGCCCAGGTCTGCGCCGGTAAGGTTGGCATGCGCCAGATTGGCACCGTAAAGATTGGCGAGACAAAGAATTGCCTCGCGCAAATCGGCGCCTTCCAGATTTACCTGACGCAAGTTTGCGCCCGTGAGGTTTACCCCCGGTTCAATTTTGTAGCCGTCAATTTGAATCATAATTTCTGGTTGCCCAACCCCGCAAGCCGCGTTTATTGTGCCACAAAATTTCCAGCCCAGGCTTCCGCTTCACTAAAGAAATCATAAATGAATGCCCGCTGCAGGACTTAATTTTGCAGCATTGTGAGGGCATTGATATCTAGGTAGCCATCCCACGCCTCTAACTGCCGGTCGCCTTTCACCAGCCAGCCATCGTACTCGCGCACGGCGGAGCGCGCGGTCCAGCCCGCCAGATTTAGCGGCGCAACACTGTTATCGGCTGCAATCCACACTCCATTGTAGCGCCGAGCAAAATGCAGGTGCGTGGCGTTGCTGTAGCCACCCTCGCACGAGGGGTGCCCGATGCGCCCGCCCGCCGGCAGCACCTGTCCAGCCGCCACGCGCTCGCTGCTGTCCATGTGCATATACAGCAGCGTCCAGCCCGTTTGCTCAAAGCCATCGCCATCCAAGTCCTGTGTTACCGCCCCGTCCTCAACGCGCACAATGACGCCGGCGGCGCCTGCCGTCACCCACGCGGGCGCAACAGCGCAGCCTTGCTGTTCGTTGGGCGGTGCAAAATCCACCGCCGCCCACGCACTGCCGGCATCCCAACCGCCGTGCGGGCCGCCCGTAAAGTACCAGGTTTCGCGCGTATCCCACATCCAAGTTAGCGGCGGCTGTTGCAGGTCAGCAGGCACCAACGGGTCAAACGCATTCGCAAATGGATCGCCAAACATTTCTCGATAGGTACGGGCAAACCCAGGCGGCTGTAGCGTTGCCTGCCACGCGCCAGAACTTAGCAGCTCACCGAACAACGCCTGCACGCCAACTGTGCCGGCATTCATGCCCGGCTCGATCGGCTGGCTACTGCCATCAGCAAGCACCACTTCAGTCAAGCTGCCGCCCAGCCAGCCGTAGAACCCGCGGTTCAACTGGTCGGCAGCCCAGTTCAACTGGCGCAGCAAGCCCTCCTTTCCACCACGCTCCATTCCCATGGGGAAAGTGAGCGACCCCTGTGCCGGGTTGGAACTGCGCACCCAGCCGCTTTGGTATTCAAGCAGCGCCAGCAGCAAGCGCGGGTTGACAGAATAGCGCTGCGCAACAATCTCCACCACTTGTGCCCCGCTGCGCTCGGTGCCCAGCCGGTCGGTTTCATAAAAAGTTGCCAGGTATCCGCCAAACTGATTGACTGTGCCCGCCACATCAAACCCAATCGTACTGGGACTGTAGACCAGTTCCGAGTCGGGAATAATTTTTGCGGCGGAATCCGGTGACGGGCTGCCGGGAACTACAACTTGGAATGTGCGCGTGGGGTCAGGCGTGGGCGTAAGATTGCCGGCAGAAATAAATGCTCCACCCTGCAGCAGGGGCACGCCCGGAGTTGCGCGGCCCACACCACCGCCACCGCCACCCTGTTGCGTCACGCGCAAGCGATTATCAGCGCCCGCAGTTGGCCGCGAGCAGGCGAGTGTAGCCAGCAGTAGCGTAAAAAACACCCAAGCAACGGGCAGTGGCGGCAGTTTCTGACGGTGTTGAGAAGTGCAGCCACACGCAACCGGCTGCAGATTTGGAACGGGCATGCATCTCGATTCTACCCGCTGGCAGTCATCCCTGCCAGCGCAAACCGCCTGAATGCTGGGGTATACTCGCGGTTCGTCGCACTCGGGCTTGGGTTCCCCGCGCTGCAATCAGCTGCCGTCATCGGCAATCGAAAACCAGCTTGCATAAACGCAACAATGCTTCAACCGCTGTTCTGCGCGCTCTACCACTGCTGCTAGCGGTTGCCGCGGCCTGTGCGGGGGGCTTGCAGGCAGCGGCCGTTGAGCCCCGTGCCACAATGCGCCCGCCGGCAGTTTCAATTGCAACCGGCACGGCAACTGCATCGTCCACGCCAACTGCCAGCCAGACACCTGTACCCAGTGCCACGCCCACATCGAGCAGCACGCCAACCGCCAGTGCCACCATGCCTCCCACCAGCACGCCCACTGTAACTGCAACCGCCACACGCACCCCTACCGCTACACGCACAGCCACCGCAACGGCCAGCGCAACACCTACGCCAACAGCCACCTTCACGCCAAGCGCCACGCCCACAACCTTCCCCACGCGCGTGCCGGGCGCCAGTGCCACTCCGCGGGCGGTGTTTCCAGCGGGGCTGGCACCGGCCCCGCACGCCTGGCTGGTGCGCCCGCTGCCGGAAG
>CANNEJ010000181.1 GCA_947503585.1 Anaerolineales bacterium
ACGCAGCGCTATGGCGCCTTGTTTAATTTGCCGCCTGCGGTGGCGTATCGCTTTGTGGACGGAAATATTCTGGATGCGGCTTGCCTCGCCTCTGCGCTCGCCGGTGTTGATGCGGTTGTGCATTTGGCTGCGATCACCAACGCCGAGGGCAGCTTTGAAATTTCCGGGCAGGTGCAGCGCGTAAATCATGAAGGCACGGCTTGCGTGGTGGCTGCCTGCGTGGCGCAAGGCGTGCGCCAGTTGATTTTTCCATCTACAACCAGCGTCTACGGGCCGGTGCAGGGCGTTGCGCGCGAGGATTGCCCGCCTGCCGACCTGCAGCCGCAGAGCCCGTATGCTGCTGCCAAGCTGGCAGCCGAGCATGCGGTGCTGGCTGCTGACGGGACCGGCGTGCTGCGCACGGTGTGCCTGCGCTTTGGCACCATTTTCGGGCCCAGCGCGGGCATGCGCTTTCACACGGCAGTCAACAAGTTTGTGTTTCAGGCAGCCACCGGCCAGCCGCTGACGGTGTGGCGCGAGGTTGAACAGCTGGTGCGGCCATACCTCGCGCTGCAGGATGCCGTGCGCGCCATTTTGTTCATGCTTGCGCGGCCGGCAGCCGGCGGCGAAATCTACAATGTGGTTACGCTCAATGCGCCGCTGGCGCGCATCCTTGATGCAATTCGCAGCCACGTGCCGGGGCTGCGAATCGAGTACACCAACACGCGCCTGCTCAACCAGGTTTCATTTACCGTGGATGACAGCAAGCTGCGCGCACTTGGGTTTGTGCCGGATGGAAATCTGGAGCAGGGCGTGGCGGACACACTGCAACTGCTGCGTGGTTTGCTCGCTGCCGGACCGGTGGCGCCATGACGGTGTGTGTGCGCAGCGTCGACCGCGGTTGCCGGAGCTGCGTATGAGCGAACGGCTGATTGTGGTGATTGGCGGCGGCATCTCCGGGCTTACGGTGGCTTGGCGCCTGCGTGAGCTGGGTGTGCGCGCCGAGGTTTTTGAAGCCGACGAGATTGTGGGTGGATTGGCCGGCACTGTGCGCCCGGAAGAAGGCCGTTACTGCCTGGACTTCGGCCCGCATTTTTTCATCACGCAAAAGCCGGAGATTGTGGCGCGCGTTGATGACCTGCTGCGCGACTCAGTGATCAAGTTCAAGCGCAGTGCGCAGCTGTATGTGCGCGGCCGCTTCCTGGACTATCCGCTCAGCGCGCGCAATGTGCTGTTCAACTTTCCGCCGCTGGATGCACTGCTGTCTGTGCTCTCCTTTGCGGCGGCGCAAGTGATGCAGTTTGGCCGCATGCTGGCGGGCCGGCAGCGCCCGGCAGCGGACTTTGGCGAGTGGTCGGGCCGGCAGTTTGGCACGCATCTCACCGGCATCTTTTTTAAGCCGTACACAGAAAACTTTTGGAAGCTGCCAGTCGACCAGCTGGCGCCGGATGTGCTGCCGGCCAGCACGCGCCTCAACTTTATGAAGAGCCTCAAGCTGCTTTTTATGCGCGGTGTGAAAGGCAACGTGCAATCACTGATTGAGCGCGAGCTGGTGCTGCCTTTGCGCTACCCTGTGCGCGGCTACGGAATGCTCGCGGAGGGCGTGGCGGAGCGCGTGCGCATGCAGGGCGGTACAGTACATGTGGGCGCGCGGGTTACGGCGGTGGAGCGCCAGCCCGACGGGCGCTACAGCGTGGCGGTGCAGCAAGCCGGAGCGGTGCGCAATGTAATTGCAGACGGCGTGGTGTGCACATTGCCGGTGCCGCAGCTGGTGCAGATGCTGACGCCGGCAGCGCCGGAGGCCGTGCAGCAGGCGGCGGGCAAGCTGGGCTATCTCTCACTGATTGTGCTGTATGTGGTGACGCGCAAGCCTGATTTGCTGGCAACTTCATACGTCTATTATTTGGGGCGGCCGTACCACCGCCTGGCGGAGATGAACAAGTTTTGCACCACACTCTGCCCGCCGGACGAGAACATGCTTGCGATTGAGTTTTCGTGCCATGCCGGCGATCCCATCTGGCGCAGCAGTGCGGATGAATTGCTGGCATTGAGCATGCCGCATCTGGTGCAGGATGGCGTCCTGCAACCGGCGCAGGTGTTGAAAAAGTTTTTGGTACGGGCGCCGAATGCCTACCCAATCCGTTACCTTGGCTACCGCGAAAACCTGGACGTGGTGCGCACGCATCTGGAGCAGCTGCCGGGCCTGGCGCTGCTTGGGCGCACTGGCGAGTATCAATACATTGACAGTGACCAGTGCATGGAGCGGGCGATTGAGCTGGCCGAGCGCATTGCCGGCGTAGCAGCCGGCTGAAGTTTGTGCCCGGCGCAGCGCGCGAGTGCCCAAAGCCGGTGGCAGCTTGGCGGCGTGCGTGACACGCGTTGCACCCCAACCGGTGAACGCGCCTTTCGGGAGGCGGGCTCCCGGTTTGTGCCCGCAGGACTTGTAACACAGCAATTGCAAAATCTTTTTGTTCCTTGCTGGCGTGAATTGGGTTCAGCTGCCTGTGTGCTGCTAACGGTCCAGTGACAACAGCGCTGCCAATGTCGCGCAAATCAGGCCGGGCGCCTGTTTCAGGGCTGGCTGACGTTCCCCGCCGTCCAAGCCCGCGGCACATGTGGTTTATGGTTTGTGTGCTGGCGCTGGGATTTGGCGTGCACGCACATGGAATTTTTCAACAGGCATTCATGACCTGGGACGATTCCAATTACGCCAGTTGGGGTTTGTTGCAGCCTGCGTTTCCATACCTCACCATCAGCTTTATGAGCGCGAAGCCGGCATCATCGGTAACCACGGCGGCCGCATACTTGCTGCTGGGCACACATCCCTGGACACCACTAATCGTGGCGTTATGGATGGGTGCCGTGTTGGTGGCGGTGGTCTTTCGCTGGACGCGGGCAGCCGGGGGCGATCTTTATGCGGCTTGGCTCGCAAGCGCGCTGCTTGCCGGATCTTTCTCGCTCAATTTTTATACATTTTCACATGGGCCGCAAGTGGCACAAATGCTGTCACTGGCCAGCGCAAGTTTGTGCCTTCTGTTGTGGCAGCGGTCTGCGTGGCCCGGCTGGCTGGTGGCTTGCGCAATTGCATCGGCTGCGGCAGTGCTGTACCACTATCTGAGCCTGTATGTTGTCGCTGGAATTTGCGGGCTTGTGCTGTTCGGCCCTGCCCTGAGCGGACGGAGTAACAAATTGCGTGGCGGCGAACCGGCTTGGCGGAATCGTGGCACCCTCGGGTTTTTCATCTGGCTGCTAGTTCCGATTGGGCTGGCGATGCTGCTGTCCGTCTACCGTGTTTCCGATGGTGGCGCCATCCATTTCTATTATTGGGAGACTCTGTGGTGGCAGGTGAAAGAGTTGGCGCAGTCGACCGTACCCGATGCACAATATTACCCGCGCATCCTGCTTTTTTATGAAGGCGCGGCTTTTGCTGCGGGGCTTGCAATATCTACTGTGCATTACATTGCCAAACGGCGCAGTTATGCGTTTGTGTTTTTCGCACAGTGGGCTGCATTCTTGGTGGTGCCACTGGCACTCATATTTTCCTCCAGCTTGTCCGGGGCGGACGTACGACCGCGGGCGTTGGCTATGCTGCTGCCGGGCGCTGCTGTATGGTGTGCGCTGGGATTGCGGGGCGCATGGAAGTCAGCGTGGGGTGGCACAGTGCGGCCATTCAGATTTGGGTTTGTGCTGCTCGCACTTGCTGGCATTGGCGGCTGTATCAAAGGCCTTCCGCTTTACACCAATGCCCAGCCCTACAATGATGTGCGCGAGTTTATTCGTGAGCGCCGGACGCGCGCGCTGATCGGCTGGAGTGTAAGCGCCCGGCCGCACGAACTGCAGTTTATGCAGGCTGAAGTGCCAACACTCGAGCGCGTTGTCTGGGTGAATTCTTTGAAGCAAGTGGTTGAGCAATGTAAGGCACTTCCCGGGGCGGTGTTTATGGTGACGGCGCCGGCGCTCCCGCCACAGGGCGTGGCGCTTTGGCTCGCAGCTCAGTTTGACAATCCGGCTGAACGGTTTGTGCCGGCTTTGTTGGAAGAAGGCGTGGATCGTCTTGAGCTATTGCGGGCTGGGTATGATTTGCCGGTTACCGTGTTTGGGAGCCGGGTGCGTGCTGTGGCGACTGCCCCCGGCTTGGGAATCCAGCTTTATGATTTTATTGGGTGCGGAGAATAGTCTGGCATGTCCTCAGAGTCTTTGTTTTTGCAAGCCGGTACTGTCCGTGGCAAGGGAGGGCCAGTGCGTTTCGTAAGCCGGCTGCAATGCGGGCTGTTGCGATGCGGTTGGGCTGGCGCATGAACCTGCCACCGCAGTTCACGATTGTGACGCCCGCGTTCAATCAGGCTCAATATTTGGAGCAAGCTATCCGCTCCGTGGTGGAAC
>CANNEJ010000182.1 GCA_947503585.1 Anaerolineales bacterium
GTCATCGCCGCCGGACCGCAACTCCCGCGCATCACCGTATCCCATGCGCGCAACCTCGCGCTCGTCCGTGCGCCAACCATCGCGCACCTTTACGCGAAGGCCCAGAAACACCTGCCGCTCCACCAGCGCCTCAATTTCTTTGCGCGCCCGTGAGCCAATCACCTTTAGCATTGACCCGCCCTGCCCGATTACAATGCCCTTGTGCCGGTCATTGTCCACGTAGACCATGGCCTCGATGCGCACAAGCGCCGGATCAGTTTCGTCATACTCTTCCACGACCACAGCCAAGCCGTGCGGCACTTCCTCGTGCAACGAATACAGCGCAGCTTCGCGCACCAATTCACCAGCTAGAACCCGCAAATGCTTGTCCGTAACCTGATCTTCAGGAAAGAGCTGCGGCCCAACCGGCAGCAGCTCCACAATGCGCGCCAGCACCCGCTCCAGATTGTCGCCGCGCAATGCCGACACCAGCATCCATTCCGCTTCCGGCGCAAGCGCGCGGTACGCATCCGTATTAGGCAACACGCGATGCGCCCGCAGGTGATCAGCTTTATTCAGCACCAACAACAAGCTGCGGCTGCCGATCCGGCTGCGTACCAGCTCAGCCAGCCGTTCATCTTCGGCCGCTGGCATGCGCGACACATCCGCCACCCACAACACCACATCCGCCTCTACCAGCGCCTGCTGCGCACTTGCAACCAGCACCCGGTCAAGCGCATGCTTTGCGCGCAGCAAGCCCGGCGCATCCACGAACACCGCTTGCCACTTGTCTGTTGTTAACACGCCCAGCTGGTTTGAGCGTGTCGTTTGCGGCTTGGGGGACACAATCGCAACCTTCTGCCCCACCCAGGCGTTTAGCAGCGTTGATTTTCCGGCATTGGGACGGCCCACCAGCGCCACATAACCGCATTTGTAGTCAGCGGCTGCGTTCAAGCGCTGCGCCTGCCGGCAAATAGCCGCTCAACTTTATCCATAATGGTGGTTTGGTCTGCTACAGCAACTGCCGCGTCAGAATTTGGGAACTCGCCCAACTGCTCAGTGCCCGCGCTGTCGCCGCGCAAATCCGCCACAACCAGCGCACCCGGAAACTCGTGCGCCTGCCCAGCCGCAAACCACAGGCAAGGCTCGGATAAATCCAAGTCGCGCAGCAAACACGCGGCACTGGCACCATCTTCAAGCACGCCTTGCGCTTCCGCGCGCGGATGGCCCATACCGCTGCGCCCGATCCAATTAGCCGCATCACCAGCACCAATCGCATCACCATAATCGGACTGCACAGCTGACGGAAAAAATATCGCCGGGCTGGTCACCATGCGAAAACCCTTGCGCACAAAAACCGGCGGGCCAGCGATGCGGTCCCCGACCCGCACCAACGCCAGTGCGACCGCACCACCCACCAACACACACTCGCCGCCGCGGAAATACGCCTGGCAACTCGCTGCATGCGCATCCGGCAGGCTGGCACCAGCAGTTGTTTCGCCCACGCGTTCAGGCCCATCGCTCAAACTGGCAACCTTCGCAGTCACCACAATCTCCGCGCGCGCCGCATGCAGATACTTGGGCCTTAGAAGCCCATGGCTTTCAGCGTATCGAGGGTCTTGCCCACCGATGCAGCCGAAGCACTCAGCAAAGCGCGTTCGGCGCCGTCCAATTGCACCTCAAGCACACGCTCGATGCCCGCAGCACCCAACACCGCCGGCACGCCCATAAACATGTCACGCAAGCCATACTCCCCCTGCAAGTACGCAGTCACCGGCAGCACGCGCTTCTGGTCGCGCAAAATCGCCTCGACCATCTGAATGGTGGCCGCCGCCGGCGCATAGTAAGCCGACCCGTCTCCCAACAGCTTTACAATTTCGCCGCCGCCCACCCGGGTTCGTTCCACGATTGCATCAATTTGATCTTGTCTCAAAAACTCGCTGAGCGGCAACCCGCCAATCGACGTGTGGCGCGTTAGCGGCACCATATCATCCCCATGCCCACCGAGCACCATCGCCTGAATATCCTTCACCGACACGCCGGCCTCCATCGCAATGAATGCGCGGTAGCGCGCCGTGTCCAAAACTCCCGCCTGTCCGATCACACGCTGCTTCGGAAAACCGGAAACTTTATAGCCCAAATAAACCATCGCATCCAACGGGTTGGTCACGTAAATCAAAATGCAGTCCGGTGAGTGCGCCACAACCTTCTCGGTCACTTCCTTCACGATGCGGGCGTTCGTGCCGATCAGGTCATCGCGCGACATTCCCGGTTTGCGCGCGATACCGGCCGTAATCACCACAACATCGGAGTTTGCGGAATCCGCAAAGTCGCTTGTGCCCGTCAACCGCACGTCCAAGCCAAGCACCGGCGTTGCTTCCATTAGATCGAGCGCCTTGCCTTTCGTCTTGCCCTCCAGCGGTGCAATATCAACCAGCACAACATCTGCCAGTTGCTGGCTGGCTGCCCAATGCGCCGCCGCTGCACCCACGTTACCCGCACCGACTATCGACAACTTCTTTCGCATTTAGAACCTCACTCCCAGGTTAGATTTAAAAACACGCAAACTAAACTACGGCACAAACCCCCGCGCTGCACGGCGCGCGCAACTGCATCAGTTTCGCCCGCCCGCATGCACTCAAACGCGGCGATTGCCACCGCCAGCATTTCGCGATCCGGCTCGCGCGTGGTCAAGCGCTGCATTGCCAGGCCCGGCGCAGCGAGCGCGCGCACAAGCGGGTTCCCGAAGTTACGCGCCCCGAAACGCAGCAGCTCATAAGCCACTCCCGCGAGCACGGGAATGAAGGCAATGCGCGTGGCCAGCCGCACCAGCAACGGCTGTTGCCCGATCAGAGAAAAGATTAGCACAGAAAACACAACCAGAATTAGCAGAAACGCCGTGCCACAGCGCGGGTGCAGCAACGAAAATTCCGCCACGCGTTCCGGCACGAGCTCCGCGCCCGCCTCAAACGCATTGATGGTCTTGTGCTCCGCACCATGATAGGCGAACACTCTGGCAACTTCCGGCATCAAGCCCACAAGCAGCATGTAGCCGACCAGAATAGCCAGCCGCACCCCACCCTCAAGTAAATTCGCCCACCAACCGCCCAAAGGCACCCACAACTCAACGGCCCAACCCAAGCCGGCCGGCAACAGGAAAAACAAACCGAGCGCGAAACCCACCGCAGCTAGCAAACTGCCCCAGTCTGCACCGCGCTGTAAATCACCGGCCTCGCCGCTTGCGACGCGCGCAGAATAGTTCAGGCCGCGCATTCCGAGCGACAACGAATCCCACAATCCCAGCACGCCGCGCACAAACGGCACCTGCATCCACCGGCTCTGGTACAGCGCGCCGAGCTTCTCGGTTTCCAGCTGGATGTCGCCAGCCGGCGAGCGCACCGCAATCGCCATGGTGTGCCGCCCGCGCATTAGCACCCCCTCCAGCAGCGCCTGCCCGCCATACACTGGCAACGGATTAGCCAACCGCAAGCCTCACGCTTCCTGTAATACCCACGAAGAGATTTTACGATTCGGTACTTGCACCGTCAAGCGTTCCGCCCTGCCGGGGCTGGCGTTTCTGTTCGACAAAAGGTACTCAGAAAACATCAGTCGCGCCCGATTGACAATCGCCAACCGATCGACTATAGTGCGGTGCAACATACCACTCCAATAGAACGGTAGTGCCAGTCCGCAACGACTGGCGCAACTTGGTGGCGAAGCCGGTGCAAATCCGGCGCTGTCGCGCAACTGTGAGGGCAAATCCAATTGCCCAAGCCAGGTCGCCCACCCCGCTCTTTTGCAAACGCCCTTCGCGTCAAGGGGTTTTGTAGAACCACTGTCCAGCTGGCAGTGCTGTTTTAGAAACCTTTTGCCACGACCGGCGAAAGGTTTTTTTGTTGCATTTTTAGTTATGGAGAAACCATGAATCTAATGTCTTTCACGCGCCTTCGGATCGCGATTATTGCTGGCTTGCTGCTTGCGGCGTGCGCCGCACCGCCGGTGGCGACTCCAACCATGGCGCCAACAATGGCTGCACCAACGATCGCGCCGGAACCAACCGCGCCGCCAACGCCAACGCCCCTGCCCGCCCCGACCGCCAACCTAACCGATGAATGCCTCACCTCGGTCACTGCCGGCGTGGATTACTTCCCGGCAAAAGCATCGCTTTCGCAAACCAGCGGATTTAGCGTAGAGTACCATGACACGTACAAGGTGCTCACTGTAAACACGCCAACACCCGGAGCCACAGATGCGCTCACTTATGTGCTCGTGCAGTGCGGCACGGAAGCGCCGGCCGGATTTGAACCCGCGCAGATCATCTCCGTGCCTGTGAAGCGCGTCGTGGCGATGTCCACCACTTACTTGACGGT
>CANNEJ010000183.1 GCA_947503585.1 Anaerolineales bacterium
ATTTCACTTGATCAGCAACTGGCCGCAACTGATTTGGCACTTGCGACGAACAAGCCGGTATTGGTGCTGAGCGACGGCAACTACGACAATCTGATGCGCTGGGAACTGCATAATCTGCGCGCCAACATGCGGGGCCGCGACGCGCGTGTCGTTGCCGGGATCCGGGCCATGCCACTGCCGGCGGCGGGCGCGACACTGCTGAGTTCGACGGATTTCGGATTGCGCCAGTTGTTCTCGGACGGAGAAGTAGTGAGCCAGAATTTTAGGCTTGGCCCGATAGCTGCGGCCGCGCAGTTTGCGCCCAATATTCCGCTGCGCGCGCCACAACGTTTTGACGGCGGCCAAACGGTTCTCGGGTTTTTTGCGCCGGCTGCGGGGGCGACACTGCTGAGTTCGACGGATTTCGGATTGCGCCAGTTGTTCTCGGACGGAGAAGTAGTGAGCCAGAATTTTAGGCTTGGCCCGATAGCTGCGGCCGCGCAGTTTGCGCCCAATATTCCACTGCGCGCGCCACAACGTTTTGACGGCGGCCAAACGGTTCTCGGGTTTTTTGCGCCGGCTGCGGTGACGGGTGGGACTTCTGCGCTCAATTTGATTTGGCGCGTGGACCAGGTTTCGCCGGTGGAGTTTGGTGTCTTTGCGCAACTGGTTGATGAGCGCGGGACCAAGCTGTCACAAGTGGATCAGGCCGGATTGCCGATTGCGCAGCAGCGCGCCGGCGAATGGGTGCTCAATCAACTGGAGTTCACGGATGTTCCGAGCGCGGGGCCGCTCTTCATCCGTTTTGGATTCATTGCGGCCGATGGGCAACGGTCCAACCGGTTGAATAGCGAAGGTGGGATTGCGGAAGGCGATGCATTTGCGCAGGTGCGTGGATTGGCGCTGCCGGTGATGGAATTCAACGACGCGTTGACACTGGAGGATATCCGGCTCAATACGCCGACGCAGGGCGAGCCACTACTGGTAGACGCAACCTGGCGGTTAAAGCAGGCACTGGGTAACCAGGCGTTGCGCTGGCGCGTGATTGACAAACAGAGCGGGCAGGCAGTTTATGAAACGGCGACGGGACTGGCCGCTGGAGAGTGGGCGGTTGGTTCTTTTGTGAGCGAGCAATATGTTTTACGCGTGCCGACGGATTTGCGGGCGGGTGCCTATGTTGTTGCGGCGCAGTTGGCGGGCGACGCTGGTGCTGTGCCAGCTGTAGAGTGGGCTGACGAAGTGGACATTGTCGCGCGCAACCGGAAATTCCTGCGGCCCGTGATGGCGCATGAGCTGCAGAAAGTGTTTGGCGACGAGATCGAACTGGCGGGTTATGACTTGCAGTTGGCCGGGCGCAAGCTGAGCGTTACATTGCACTGGCAGGCGCTGCGCCAGCTGGAGCACAGCTACAAATACTTTGTGCATGTGCTGCGCAACGGCGAGCTGGCAGCGCAATGGGATGCAATTCCGCAGGATGCGGAATATCCCACACTGTGGTGGGCACAGCATGAGTTTGTTTCGCAAGCAGTGCAGTTGAATCTAGCAGCGCTTGCGGGGGGCGAGTACACGGTCTCTACCGGCTTCTATGACGTGACAACCGGGCAACGCCTTGCTGCACCCGTCACCCTGCAGGAGATTCAGCTGCCATGAACAACACGGTTGTTTGTTCGAAGTGCGAACTAAATGCAACGCCAGGCATGGCTTTTGGGTTGCGAGTAGTTCTGAACCACACAAGCTTGCAGCGACAGAATGGGAAGCGGCTTAGCTACTGTGCGCTGCAAGCTGCGGGTTATCGCACATGACCAACACAGCCGACGAGAAAGCCATCGACCTTGAGTGGCTGAAATCCAGTGTCGCGACTGGTGGCCGGCTGGCGGTATTTGATTTGGAATACACAACTTGGGAAGGCGCGGCGGCAAGGCGCTGGAGCGGCCCGGGTGAATATTTTGAGGTGGTGCAAATTGGTGCGATTGTTTTAGAGCTTGGTTCGAACTTGCCGGAGATTGCAGCCTTTGAAGTACTGACGCGACCAGTATTTAATCCAACACTGTCGGATTACTTTACGGAGTTGACCGGTATTTCCAATACCGACCTGGAGGTTGGGGCCATGAGCTTTGCAGATGGGTTTGGGCAGTTTGTACAGTTTTGTGCGGGCGCAAACAGGATCGTTTGTAACGGCTGGGACGACCGTACGCTACGAGACAATTGTGATTGGCGCGGCGTTGTCTGGCCCTTTGTTGCGGGCAGCTTTGGAAACCTCCGGCCAATGTTTGAGAACCGGGTCGGCAAATTGAACAATGCGGCATGGAGCAGCAATATGCCGGTGAGTTTGGGGTTGCCGGCGCCGGGCGGGGCACACACCGGGCTCGGTGATGTGCGCGCAATTGCGATTGTGCTGCGCGCCATGCTGCGCGAGACCGCAGCTCACTCGCCACGCGGATAAATCCGCGCGGCATTTACATGCGCGAAATGACGCCGGCGCGCTCCAAAGCATGCGGGCCGGCAGCATGTGCCGGGGCTGCCTCAAAGCCCGGAAACATTTTGCCGGGGTTGGAAAGTTCCTGCGGGTCAATGCTGTGGCGCACGCGCTGCATGACCGCCAAATCAACCGCAGAAAAAAGCTCTGGCAGATAAGCGCGCTTCTCCATGCCCACACCATGCTCGCCGGTGATGGAGCCGCCGCGGCGAATGCACATGCGGATCACCTCGCCCGCCACAACCTCGGCGCGCTCAAGGGCACCGGGCTCGCGCCCGTCGAACATAATCAGCGGATGCAGGTTGCCGTCGCCGGCATGGAAGACATTGGCGATGCGAATGTTGTGGCGCCGGCCGCTCTCCTGGATTTCAGCAAGCGCTGCGCCCAGCTGGCTGCGCGGCACCACGCCGTCCTGCACAATGTAATCTGGGCTGATGCGGCCGACGGCTGAGAAAGCGCTCTTGCGGCCCTTCCAAATGAGCAGGCGCTCCTCCTCCGTTTTAGGCACGCGCACATCGTAGGGGCCGCTTTCTTCGATGACCTGCATCAGCTGCGCAAACTCAGCCTCTACTTGCAGTGTCTCGCCTTCCAGTTCCACAATCAGCAGGCCCGCAGCCTCGGCGGGATAGCCGGCATGCACGGCAGCTTCCGCCGCCTGAATGGCAAGGTTGTCCATAATTTCCATGGCGCCGGGCAAAATGCCGGAGGCAACCACCATGCTCACGGCGTCGCCCGCTGCTTGCAGCGAGTTGTAGGCTGCCAAAACTGTGCGGTACAGCTCCGGCTTGGGCAGCAGCCGCAGCGTGATCTCCAGCGCCACGCCAAACAATCCCTCCGAGCCCACAAACAAACCCACGAGGTCCGGGCCGGCACTCTCCTGGCTTTCGCTGCCTAGCTCCACCAGGGTGCCATCCGCCAGCACCACGCGCATTGCCAGCACGTGGTTGCTGGTCATGCCGTACTTGAGGCAGTGCGCCCCGCCGGAGTTGAATGCGATGTTGCCGCCGATGGTGCAGATGGACTGGCTGGACGGGTCGGGCGCATAGTAGAGCCCGTGCGGTGCGGCTGCAAGCGACACATCCAGATTGCGCACGCCCGGTTCCACAACGGCAATGCGCTGCCGGGCATCGATGCGCAGAATGCGGTCGAGGCGGCCGAGCGCAATCACAATGCCGTCCGCCACCGGCAGGCTGCCGCCCGAAAGGCTGGTGCCGCTGCCGCGCGCCACAAATGGCACAGCGTGCAGGTTGCACAGGCGCACGGTTTCGACTACCTCAGCGGTGGTGATGGGCAGCACTACCGCCGCTGCCCGCGCGCGAAACATGGTGAGCGCATCCGACTCGTAGGATTGCAGATGCGCGGCGCTGGTTAGCAGGCGCTCCGGCGGATACAAGCGCTGCAGGTCGCGCAATAATTTTTGGGCGGTCATGACGGTGGCGGCCGGCGCTCTAATACTGGTAGTCCGTGCGCACCGGGCTGAAGACGTCCAAGACACGCGCAGTCGTAGTAAAACTGCGAGCGGAATGCTCCACATGCGCGGGAATAATATAACTGTCACCCGGCTGCAGGCGGCGGGCCTCGCCGGCAATTACCAACTCAATCTCGCCCTCCAGCACTGTGCCGGACTGCTCGTAAACATGGCTGTGCCCGGGCACTGTACTATGCGCAGCAAAGCTCACAAAAGAGAGCAGTTGCTGTGCCCCCCAAAATGTCTGGATGCGGATGCCGGGAAACAGCTCCTTGAAGGCACGGGTTTCAAGGTCAATGAAAGTCATACTGGCCGGCGCTGGTGGTTCCGCACGCTTGGAGTGTAGATGCGGCGCTGGCCGGCGTCAATGTGCGGCCGCTGCCATGCGCCAAAACTTGCGCTCATTTGCGG
>CANNEJ010000184.1 GCA_947503585.1 Anaerolineales bacterium
GCGCGCCGGCCCGATGCCGTCACTCATTTGCACGAGCACAGTCGGGGAGGCAATCGCGTAGCGTGACACAAGCTGCCCGAGCTGCGGCGCCAGCATCAACGGCAGGGTGGCGGGGTCTGCCGCAAATGCGGCACTGTGCGCGGGCTGCGGGTCAATGCCCAGCAGTTCCGCAGTGTGAGCTTCCGGCTCAACTTTAAGCAGCCAAATGCCCACAAGCCGCG
The DNA here is from genome assembly GCA_947503585.1 of Anaerolineales bacterium. Lineage (GTDB taxonomy): Bacteria > Chloroflexota > Anaerolineae > Anaerolineales > UBA11657 > BD1. Next base: position 222 of record CANNEJ010000184.1, read on the forward strand.
CATCAGCAGCGCCTGCGTTTTCTCCGATGAAGAAGATGCAGGCATTGTCTGCAGCGGGTTGCGGTTTACTTGCAGCCGGCAGCATTGCTGCCAGCTTCCAGGTTGACCTGTTTGTATATGTGGTTGCTTCGCCGTCTCCGCCGATGCGTGCACCAGTCCACATACCAAGCGAGAGGCAGATGCCGGCGAAGGCCAGCGAGAAGCGTTTTTGAAACTGAGTCATCGTTGGTTAAATACTGGCCGCCACCAGCGCGAGCGCAGCGCCCAGCGCCGTGCCGGCGCTGAACGCCAGCATGCCGTAGCCCAGCACGCGCCGCGAGACCGGCTTCACCTGCCGCAGGCTCAACACCACATGTGTGATTGCGCGCAGCGCAAGAATTTCCACATCACGCGTGATGCTGGAGAAGAAGTTCGTTAGGGTTGCATGCATGGCAGGGCCTTTAGTGGGATGTGCTGATTTTGAGCACGCGGCCGTTTGCATCTGCGGTGACGCGCACTACGCGCGGCATTGCTTTGCCGCTGGCCGTCATCGCCTTGCCGGAGAATGTGAGCAGGTACTGCCCGCCCGCCGGCGATTTGGCGTTCGCGCTGGCAGCCCCAACCACTTGATTGCGCACCTGCGGTGTTACGCCGCCGAGCTCCGGATACCGCCGGTAGACCGTTTGCGCAATGGTGTCCACTTGTGTTTTTTTGAGTGCCATTGTTTTGTGCTCCGCAACTGTTGCTAAAGATTGGTCAATGCCTGTTAAGCGTGTGCGCCGCGCCGCAAGTAGGTTGGCGTGTCCAAGTTGGGCGGCAGTGGTGCGCTGGAAAATGTGCTGCTGGGCTCCAGGCGGGATGTGAACTGCTTGGCCGCGTGCGCCGGCACAAAGAATTCGTTGTCTGCGAGGTCTCCCAGCGGCGCAAATTCAATAAACGGCTCCGGCTCCGGCTCTTGCGGCATGCTGGTATTGATTGCGGTGAACTGCGTTTCATACATTACATCTTGCAGCGAGTGGCCGCCGACGCCCGTGGCCATCAATATCACCTGCGCACGGCCGGCCAGCTGGTCGTCGTGGCTGGTGCCCCATACCAACTCTGCCCTGGGATGCGCTGCGGCGCGCAGCTCGCTGATTGCATCATTGATTTCGTGGAGCGTGAGATCGGAGCCGCCCGAGAAGTGCGCGAGTACACCGGTGGCTTGGTCCAGCGCAGCGGCATCGTGCAGCGGGTGCTGCAGCGCCATGTGCAGCGCATCAGTGACTTTATGGTCGCCTTTTCCGCTGCCAACCGTAAGCAGTGCGCCGCCCGGTTTTCGAAACAGCGCCTGCACGGCGGAAAAGTCCACTTGGATTATTCCGGGGCGCGAAACCAGCTCGGTCAGTCCTTGCACCGCCTGGCGCAGCACATCATCGGCTGCGCGCAAAGCCACATCCAGCGAGAGCGTGGGGGTGGCGAACTGCAGCAGTTTGTCATTGGGCACCACGACGAGTGTGTCGCAGAAGCGCTGCAGTTGCACAATACCGGCTGTGGCTACGCGTTGGCGCGGGTGGCCTTCCCAGCTGAATGGCGTTGTGACAATGGCAAGTGCGAGTGAATCCAGCGAGCGCACCAGCTCGGCGATGACGGGAATGGCGCCGCTGCCTGTGCCGCCGCCCATGCCGCCGGCGAGGAATACCAGATCAGCGCCCTGCAATGCCTCGGTCAGCAGCGCAATGCTTTCGCGCGCAGCCTGCGCACCCGCGCTCGCGTCGCCGCCGGTGCCCATGCCACGCGTGCTGCGGCGGCCCAATAAAATTTTGGTGGTTGCCTGGCAGCGCTGCAGCGCCTGAGCGTCTGTGTTGGCGGCCACATATTCCACGCCGTCCAGGCCAAACTCCAGCAGTCGGTCAACGGCGTTGCCGCCCGCACCGCCCACGCCAATCACCTTGATTGATATTTGCTTGGTCGCTTTGGCTTTGTAGGTTGTTCCGCTCAGTGAATAAATTTGGGTCATGGGATTAATCCGTGTATTTTTCGAAGTGACTTATGCGCCGAGCATCAGGCGTTTGCCGGGACGGGAATTGCATTGGCAGCCAGGTTGGCCGTGAGCTGGCCGAAGTCTGCGCCGGCCACCCGCCGCACTTTGCAGCCGATGCCACGCAACCCGGTTTCAACTTGGCGGCTGATCTCCTGCTCGGAGCCCACCACCGTAACCTGCAGGGCCGCAGCTGCATCCTCCGCCGAATAGCCGCACGCCGCGTGCTGGTCGCGCACAAAGCCGCCCGCGGCACGCCAGTGCCACTCTGAAGGGCCGTGTTCCAAGGTGGGCAGCAGGACGTAGTGCGGCAGGCGCTTGGCTGCGCCGGGCGTCCTTGCGTTGGACGCCAAAGTAGCGCTGGCCACGGGCGGGCTCAACTGCTGACAAACTGGCAGTGGCTGGCTGCCAGCGGGAAACCACGCAGCCGCAGCCGCAGGCTGGCCTTCGGCGGCCAGCAGCCAGAAGTTCATGTTCAACAAATAGTCGGGCAGGTGCCGGTTGGTCATGGCGTGTGCGATGTTTGCATTGCAAGTGGTGTGCCAAGCAATATCCAGTGGCTGACCGGTCTTGGTGTCCAGCTCACCGAAGCGGGCGCCGCCGGCTAGCACCAGCGTGGGCAGGGGCTGGCCCAGGCACTCTGCGGTCACCTCTGCGTACCATTCAAAGGCGCGGAAGCCAAGCTGGTCCTCGGAGCCGGGTGGCGTGCAATACGGCTGCGCAGCCGGCCATGCGGTCTGTCCGCCACGCCCCCAATCCGCAGGATGCGGCCCGGCAAAGGCGTACGCGCCGAGGATCATGTCGTGCATGAGCTCCGTCTCGCCCCAGGCGGTGAGCGTTTCGATTGAAGTGCGCAGGAATGAGAGATCCCAAAAAGTTCCGCCCTGGCGCAGCGGCGGGAAAACGGCAGCCAGCCCGCAGGCGCGCAGCACCTTCACAGCCGGCAGCCAGCATGTCAGGAAGCGTTCAATCAGGTGCAGTTGGTCAAAGGTTCCGGCGGGCCACTGCTCGCGCTGGTTGGGCTGGTCGTATAGCACAACGTAATTGACGCCCCAGTTGCGGTAGGCTGCGGCAAGGCTGGCGAGATCTTCAAGGTCAAAGGGCTCGACGCCGCTGTGCGGGATGTGAATGATGGGCTCGATGCCGGCTTGCACGAGGGCGTTGATAAATGCTTCCGGAACGGCACGTTCGGCTGACGCGCGCAGCGTGAGCCAGGCCGCTCCGAGCGCCTGCAGTTCCGGCAGCCAGCGCTCCAAGTCCGCAATGCGGTAGTGCTGCTCATCCGGAAAGTAATGGAACCCGTAGCCGCCCTTGCGCACGGCGCGGGCTGCAAGCGGTGAAGTGTTGATTGATTGCATTGCGGTGCCTGCGCTCTTAGCGGGAGATGGCCAGCTTGGTGACCTTGCCGGATTTGTCCACAGTGACGCGCGCGTATTGGCGCTGCGTGTATTGGTTCAGCTGCACAGAGTTGCGCACGGTGTAAACAGTGCGCTCCGGGTTGAATGCGCTTTTTGTGCCGTGGCGCCCGGCAAGGCAATCCTGGCTGCCGCAATTGCAGCCCACTTGTGCGCGGTTTACGCGCACATCAAAGCTGCTGGCGCCGGGTAGGTAGCGCGCCACCAGCTGCTTGACGTCAATGAGGGTCGCTGCGCCGCCCGGCAGCTCTGTAGATATCTGCGCACCTTTGCTGCAGGCCGGGTTTAATGTGCCCTTGGCGGATTGCGTGCTCTTTTTAGAGGAACGCGATGGCGCTGGAATAATGTTGGGGCCGGTGAGCAGTGGATCCCCATACAACACAAAGCTGATGAGGGTCTTCTGGTCTTCGCCATCCAGAAAGCCCTGGCGCTGGCTCATGGTGTGCGCCAGGCCGAGCTTGGCGCGGCGCAACGCCTCGCCCACCGGCAGGCCCAGCAGCACCCCCTGCCAGAAATGCTGGGCGAGCAGATCCGCGCTGATGAGCGGCGCACTGACCGAGCCATAGGAAATTTTGGTGGAGCCAACCACGGCGCGGCTGCCGGACTCGAGCAGGCGCAGGCAGATGGCCGCCTCTGACTGCTGCTTGCCAATGATGTTGGCGCCGTAGCAGGCTTCGCTAAAAATGATTGCG
>CANNEJ010000185.1 GCA_947503585.1 Anaerolineales bacterium
TGACTTTCTGGAGGCGCTCAAGCTGGGCGATCGCATTGCGATTATGAAAGACGGCCGGCTGGTGCAGGTGGGCACACCGGAAGAGATTGTTTCCCATCCGGCCGGCGATTACGTGCGCGAGTTTACGCGCGATGCGCCGCGCGCAAAGGTGATTACTGCGCGCAGCCTGGCGCAGCCGCACGCCGCTGTCGAAGCGCCGGTGGTGGCAGCCAGCACGCGGCTGGAGGAACTGTTGCAGCGCATGGCCGCCGGTGATACGCAACTGTGTGTGCGGGAGGAAGACGGCACACTGCTGGGCGTTGTGGATCAGGCTGCAGTGCTGCGCGCATTGGCGGGCGCTGCGCCGCGCTGATGGCGGTAACAAACGCCGGGCGCTGGCTGGCACTTTGTGCAGGCGCGGCAGCGGCTGTGCTGCTCGGCGTGCATTTTATCGGAGCTGGCTTTGGGCCGTTTCCCACGGAATGGAATATTGGCTTGCGCCAGCCAATCGACGGCTTCCAGAGCTGGGTGATTGGCAATCGCAGTACCCACCCGATATTTGTATTTGTTTTCAGTCCGTTTTCTGCGTTTGTGGATTGGGGACTGCGGGGCGCTGAAAATGTTTTGCTGTGGCTGCCGTGGCCGGTTACTGTGTGGCTGTTTGCTGCGCTGGCATGGCAGGCGGCAAACCGGCGCATTGCTGCGGTGACCGTGTGCGGCCTGCTATTCATGGGCCTGATGGGGCTGGGGGAGCAAAGCATGCAGACGCTGGCCTTGATGGCGATCGCAGTTTCGCTGTCACTGCTGGTGAGTGTGCCCCTTGGTATTCTGGCTGCGCGGCATGCGCACCTGCAGCAAATACTGCGTCCCATTTTGGATTTGATGCAAACCATGCCGGCGTTTGTTTATTTGATTCCGGTGCTGCTGTTCTTTGGCGTGGCGCGTGTCCCCAGCGTGGTGGCCACCATGATCTACGCCATCCCGCCGGGCATTCGCCTGACGGAGCTGGGACTGCGGCAGGTGTCGCCTCCGGTTGTGGAGGCGGCGCGTGCGTTTGGTGCCACGCGCCGGCAGTTGTTATGGCATGTGCAGCTGCCCTTGGCGCTGCCGGCCATCATGGCGGGCGTAAACCAGACGATCATGATGGCGCTCAGCATTGTGATCATTGCAGCGTTGATTGGAGCAGGCGGGCTGGGGCGCGAGGTGCTGGTGGCGCTGCAGCGCCTGCAGGTCGGGCGCGCTTTGGAGGCCGGGCTGGCGGTGGTGGTGCTGGCAATCATTATGGATCGCATTAGCGATGCACTTGCCAACCGGCAATCCGAAACAGTTGTGGCAGGTGCAAACCCCGGACTAACCGCGGCACGACCTGCGTGGCAGCGCGCCCGCATAGTGGTGCCGCTGGTGGCGGGAGTGCTGTTACTTGTGGCGCTGCTTTTTGGCGTGCAGAGTTTTCCGGAGGCAGTGCGTGTGCCGCTTTACCAACCGGTGGATGCGGCCGTGGGTTGGATGCGCGACAACCTCTATCGGATCGGTGACAGCGGCTGGGGCACCGGTCCGCTTAGCGACTTTATAACCATCCGCATGCTGGACCCGCTGCGTGATTTATTTGCCGACGGGCTGGCGTGGCCGGTGCAGGTTGCACTCGCGGTTTGCGTGGGTGCTGCGCTTTCCGGTTTTCCACTGGCATTGCAAGCCGGCTGCGGATTGTTTGCAATCGGGCTGCTTGGAATGTGGGAGCTGGCGATGGACACGGTCAGCCAAGTGGTGGTTGCCGTGGCGATTTCAATTCTGCTGGCAGTGCCGCTCGGCATTTGGGCGGCGCGCAGCGCCTGGGTGGATGCGCTGCTGCGCCCCATCCTGGATACGCTGCAGACAATTCCGTCATTTGTGTTTTTGGTGCCGGTCATTATGCTCTTTAATGTCGGGCGTGTGCCCGGCGTGATTGCATCCGTGCTGTACGCTTTGCCGCCCGGCATCCGCCTAACCACACTGGGCTTGCGGCAGGTGAATGATGAGGTGCGCGAGGCGGCGCGCGCTTTCGGCTCCAGCAGCTGGCAGCTGCTAACCAAAGTGGAGCTGCCCCTTGCGCTGCCTTCCATTTTGCTCGGCATCAATCAAGTGATCATGATGGCGCTGGCGATGGTTGTGATCTCCGGGTTGGTGGGCGGTGCCGGACTGGGGCTGGAAGCGGTGATTGGGCTGGCCAAAGGCCAAACCGGGCGCGGCATGGAAGCGGGCCTGGCGATAGCAATCCTGGCAATCATTCCGGACCGCATGCTGCACGCGGCTGCGAACCGGCTGCAGCCACCGTTGTAAGGCGGTGGTCCGAAGCGCAAAACAAAACGCCCCCGATTGCGGGGGCGTTTTGTTTTTTGGCGCTCAATGCGCCTGCAGTTTGTAGGTCTATGGCATCCAGGCTTTCCAGATGGACTCGTTTGCATCCACCCAGGCACGCGCGGCCTCTGCCGGCTTTTTGCCGTCGGTGTCGATTGCAGCCACCATCTTGATCTGCTCATCCGTGCTGTAGCTCATGCGGCTGAGCAATGTGTAAGCATCGGGGGCGCTGGTCTTGAGCGTTGTGCTTGCAATCTTAAAGAGCAGGTCAGTCGGGTAATCGCAGTCCACCTTGCCGGCTGTCTTGTTTTCATCTGAATAACAGGCGGCTGTGTTTTCCGGCAGGGTCACATTTGTCAGATCGAATTTTGCGAAGGCGGAGTGCGGCTTGTAAAAATATATAAGCACCGGTTCTTTGCGGCTGAAAGCGCTGTCCACAGCAGCCATGATGGCTGGTTCCGATCCCGCGTACACCACCTTCAGGTTGAGTCCAAGATTTGTGATGATCTGCTCGTCGTACTGCACCCAGCTTGGGTCACCGCCCAGAAATTGGCCCATCTCGCCGGTTTCAGCGGTCTTGAAGAGCGCAGCCGTCGCCGGATCCTTAAAGCCTTCCCACGTGGCCAGCTCAGGATGGTCGGCGAGCATGTAGGTGGGGATGTACCAGCCGATCTTGCCAATCACTCCCAGCTCGCCCATTTTCTCAACTTTCTTCTGGTCATCAATGAACTGCTTCACATTGTCGGCGTGGCCGGACGGCCACACTTCCAAGCTGGCGGAGAGATCGCCGGTGGCAAGCGCTGCCCATTGCGCATTCTCGTCAATCGTCACAATCTCCACCTTGTAGCCAAGTTTGTCTTCAAGCAAGATTTTGGCGACATTGACATTGGCGGCTGAAGCCGACCACGGATTCTCTGCCAATTTTATGATTGGCTTCGGCGCCGGCGCACACGCTGCCAGCGTACTGGCGAACAAAGACAATAAGATCACAGATGCAAGCTTACGATTGGTTTTCATGACTTTTTCTCCTGTCAAAAACTATAACATAGGCGCCAATTTGGCTGTAGAGGGTTCGCAGGCTTCCGGTTGTAAACATGCCGGTTGGGAAGCCAATCTGAAGGCTCATTCCACGGTGACGCTTTTAGCCAGATTGCGCGGCTGGTCCACATCGCAGCCGCGCAGCAGCGCCACGTGGTACGCCAGCAGCTGCAGCGGAATTGCGGTTAGCACCGGGCTCAACAGCCACGGAACCGGCGGAATCCAGAGCACGTGGTCCGCCAGCTGCGCCATGCGCTCGTCCCCGTCAGTGGCAACGGCAATTACCATCCCGCCGCGCGCGCGCACCTGCTCCACCTGACTGAGCATCTTTTCGTGCCATTGGTCGCGCACGGCAATGCAAATCACGGGCAGGCCGGGCTCCACCAACGCAATCGGCCCATGTTTCATTTCGCCAGCCGGGTAACCCTCGGCGTGAATGTAGGAAATTTCCTTGAGCTTGAGCGCGCCTTCGTAAGCGATGGGCATGTTGATGCCGCGCCCGAGGTACATGCAGTGGCTGGTGTGTTGCAGGGCTTGCGCAACCATCTGCACTTGCGGTTCGCGGTCCAGCGCGCTGCCTGCAAGGTCCGGCAGGCGCGCCAGATCCTGCGCCAGTGCCTGGCGCTGCGCTGCGGGCAGCGTGCCGCGCAAGTCGCCCAGCAGCATTGCCAGCATATACAAATCCACCAGCGGCGTGGTGAAGGCCTTGGTGGAGGCTACGCCAATCTCCGGGCCGGATTGCATGGTGATATGGCCGTGCGCCACCCGCATGGCTTGGCTGCCGATGGCGTTGACAATGCTCCACACAACTGCGCCGCGCGCTGCAGCTTCGGCAATGGCTGCCAGCGTGTCGGCGGTTTCCCCGCTCTGGCTGATGGCGAGCACAATTGTGTCGCGGTCAACAATCGGGTCGGTGTAGCGAAATTCGGACGCGATGCTGACCTCCACGGGCAGGCGCGCAAGCGCTTC
>CANNEJ010000186.1 GCA_947503585.1 Anaerolineales bacterium
GAAATATCAGGGGCAGCAAACAATTGTGCTGCCGAAGGTGTAGCAGAATCTAATTGCTTGTTGCCATGCTAACCTGCGCAGTGAACTGCGCCTTAGACGGCTTGGCAACTTCCAGCGCCCACTGCGCAGCCCTGCTCCCGCCCGCTTACCAGCCAGACCAAAAGGCGAACTGTCCTTCTACAAGAAAGTCAGGTTCGCGCGTGCCCGTTGTATCCACAGCATAGATGGCCGGTTTGCCATCGTACATGGCGTTTACAACCAGAAACCGGCTGTTAGGCGACCACATTGAGCCAGAACGCTGGTATTGATCGAAGTGCGGCAGGATCTGTGACATGAACGCGGGTGCCGGCTCAAAGTTTGCTATCTCCACAACCGCCTGCGTCTCCACGGTCATGATGCTCAGTGAAAGCAGCAGGCGCTCGCCTTCTTCACCCGCGGCAGCGGGCACGATGCGTGGGGACAAATACGCGATGCGCTCGCCGGCCGGATCCCAATAGAATGCCAGTACCTTGTCAACAATTGCCTTGGCCAGTACTGGCTCTGCCGGATTGGAGAGGTCAAAAATGTTGAGTGTGCCGAGGGGTCCGGCCTCAGCCGGGCCGCCGTCCAGAAATGCAAGGTGCTCTCCATCCGCGGACCACTCAAACGCAGCGGCACCGCCTGACGTGCGTGCGAGCACCTGTCTTTTGCCACTCTCGCTATCGCGCAGAACCAGGGTGTCAGTCCCATTGTCATCAATTGCAAGCACCACAAATTTTCCGTCCGGGGAATAAGCCGGCGCCCGGAAATATGCCGGGGCGGCTCCAACCTCACGCGCCTCAATTCCCGTTGCAATCGTGGCGACGCTGAGTTTGCCGTCCGCCGGTTCCTGCATGCGGCTGCCGGTGTTGGAAACCAGCGCGCTGCTATCCGGCGCCCAGGCCCAGTAATATGGCCGGCCGCGCCCGATGCTCACGGCCGCGCCACCATCCGCGTCCACCACATTGAGCGCGTAATTATTGTCACTGGCACTGCCGCTCAGCATGCTCACCCGCTTGCTGTCCGGCAGCCAGTACAGGTAGAACGGGCGTAGGTCCGGATTGGAGAAGATGCGATTGAGTCCGCTGCCGTCGCTGTTTGCCACAAACACCGCAACCGGCGGCTCCCCGTCCGTCTTGGAGTAGCCCACAAACGCCACACGTTTCGCATCCGGCGACCATGCCGGATAGTAGTAGGCCGCGCTGTCGCCCGCATCAGTGGTAAGCGCACGCACGTCCTCGCCCGTCTGGTTCATTGTGTAGATGTTGCCGTCGAGGCCGGCATAGACAATGCGCCCGGCGCTGCGTTCCATAAAGCGCAGCAAGTTGCTTTCGGGCAGGCGCAAGCGGCTGCAAGCCGACAGCAGCGCAAAACATAGCAATGCAGCAGCAGCCCGCACCGCTGATTGTGTTTTCAACGCCATGACCACACCGCCAATGCACCCGCTTCCAACAAGCGCGGCGCAAAATCACCGTCCGCTTGCGCTACCGCAATCCGGGGGCCGCCCTCGGTTTGCACGGGCATCACCAAATAGCGATTGTCCGGCGACCACAGCGTCAGCGTGCGTTGATGCTGATCGAAGAACGGCAGCAAGCCGGTGAATTGCGGGGTGGGCGTGAACTCAAAGAGTGTGCGGCTGACGCCGGTTTCCACATCAAGCACCAGCAGCGTAAGCACTTGCACGGGCGCGGCTGCATCGGCCGCCGCAGCTTCGCCCAGTTGCGCATCAAAATATGCGATCTGCCGGCCATCGGGAGACCACCAGAACGCAACCACCTGCTTCTCCGCGCTTACAAAAGGCGCCGCAGTTTCATCATCCACCAGGCGCACCTGCAGCGCACCCAATGCTGCAAAACGCTCCGCCGTACTGGGCACCCAGGCAACGCGCGTGCCATCCGGCGACCAATCAAAAGCAGCCCGGCCTTCAAAGGCTGCGAGCTCGCGCTGCTGATTGTCTTTGCGATTGACAAGCAATAGCGCAGTGGCACCTCCCGCGCTCTGCCCGCCCACCAACCATTTGCTGCCATCGGGCGAGATGGCCGGCGCCTGAAAGTTACCCGGCACCGCATCCAACGCCTCCTCAATCACATCCGCGCCAAAAGTGAGGCGCGCCAAGCGCGCACCAGCTTTTACCTCGCGCGCGCCATTAGCATGCACCAGCACGCCGGCGGCTGATGGCTCCCACGCCCAAAACAAGGGCTGGCCGCTGTCGACAATCGCCGACTTGCCGCTTGCCACGTCGGCCAAATGCAGCACCGCACTATTGCCGTCCATTTGCGCCGAAAGGTAGGCTAGCGCGCGCCCGTCTGGTGCCCAATACAAAAACACCGGCAGCAGCCGGTCGCTCGTAAAAACTTCCTTTACACCGGTGCCATCGCTCTTGCCAACAAACAAGTGCGCTTGTACATCAGACTCTTTTGTGCCGCTGTAGCTCACAAATGCAATCTGGCTGCCGTCACGTGCCCAGGTTACATGGCCGTAATACCGGAGATTGCCGTCCGTATTTTCGGCGTCCTTGGTTACTTGGAAAATATTTTGGCCGGCTTGGTTCATTGTGAAGATGTTGCCATCTGTACCAATGTACGCAATCAATCCGGATTTTTGCTCCAGCGAGCCGAGCAGCCGACTTTGGGGAATTGTAAAACTGCGGTCAGAGGCGGATTTGATGCGGTCACACCCCGCCAGCACCAGCACTAGCAAAAACGCAGCGCCGCCTAAATGGCGAAGCTTGAAAGGACGATGCGCTGCTAACTTCACTTCACCATGGATTGTATATCACCTGCTTCAACTACGTTGTGCCGGTACAAGGTTCCCGCTACCGGCAGCGGTCACTACTGGACGTTGAAACTGCTGCGCACTTCCGTCTCGGTTTGGCCCGCCCGCGCCAGCACGGTGTATGCCACGGCGCCGCGCTCGGTTGCCTTCAACGCTGCTACCGGCAACAATAAGCCGGTGCGCCCGTCGGCGCCTGTGGCAGGCAGTACAAAAACTGCCGGGCCTTCGGCGGTTACAAACTGCAGCGTGACCAGCGCCTGCTCTACCGGCCGCTGGTCACGGTTGAGCACGATCACAAAAATCTCCTGCTCGTCATCTGCCCGTGCAATTGGAAAGCGCGCCCAAGTGTGCAGCGTGAGCCCGGCAGCCGGCTCCGCAGTGGCGGTGCTGGCCGGCGCCGCATTGAGCGCGCTGCGGCCCAAATCGCGCAGTGCCACCCCCTGAACGTTTACCGCGCCCGGACGAAAGGTGAGTACTGCATTCTCGAAATATTGCACCAGCATGCCACCCTCGATGTGCATTTCCGAAAGCGGCAGTCCAAACAATTCTCTACCGCCATGGCGGGCAAAGAATTCCAGAAAGGCATCGCGCACATTGTGGCCGGTCTCCGGAAAGAACTGCACCCCGGGCAGCGCTAGTTGCTGCGCTGGCGGAACCGACTGCCCCAGCGCTGCGCGCCCCAGCGGACGCAGCGTCGCCCCGCCACTACTGCCATTGGCCATAACCAAAATGCCATTCTCATAGACCATCTCCTGTGCGCCATCTGCTGCCGTGCGCCGACCGCTCAGCCGCGCGCCAAACACCGCACTGCCACCATGCGCTTCCGCAAAAGCAGTTAGCTCGTCCGCACTGTCGACGGCGCCATCAGCGCCGGCAAGCACTGCGTCGGGCACCGGCTGAAAGTCCTGCAGCGGCGCTTGGCTGCGATCGAATGCGAAGCTGCCCACCGGCAGGCACTGCACGGCTTCTTGCGTAGGCAAGCGGCTGTCCCACACCAGAATGCTGCGTTCAAAGTATTGCACCAGCTGCGTCTCGTTGCGCACAAGTGCCTCAGTAAGCGGGTAGCCAAAGAAGCTGGCTCCCCCATGGGCTGTAAAAAATTCGCGGAAAGCAAATTGCACCGTGTGGCCGGTCTCGGCAAAGCCGAGCGCACTCTCCGGCATAGCATCCGCTGGAAGGGGTGGCTGCTCCAAGCGCAGCTCCGACGGCAGTACACAAGGAATTACAGTGCTGCCCACCTCCAATCCCGGAAAGTGCTGCAGACACCCGCCAAGGAAATACTGTGTTTCAGTACCATCAACCATCAGCGCCGCACTTAGCGCTGTTCCCAGTGTGCGCATGCCGCCGTGGGCAGCGTAGTAGTCGGCGAAAGCCGGCGCAACCGCTGAACGCGCGGCGCGCTGCCCGCACGCGCCCAACGCAAATGCACTGGCGCACAGCAGCATCCAGCCGCGCATCGCAAAAATTCGCGGACAACATTGTGCTGCTAGCGTTGATCCGCGGCGGCAATGCTTCCGC
>CANNEJ010000187.1 GCA_947503585.1 Anaerolineales bacterium
AAAAAATATAATGTGCCTTGGCAAAAACTATTTGGCGCACGCGCGCGAGGTTTACGCGGCGCAGGGCAAAGAGCTGCAGATTCCGGCGCACACGGCGGTGTTTACCAAGGCGCCCACCACTGCCAATGGCCCGCACGCGCCGATCCCGTTTGATGCAGCGATCAGCACCCAGCTGGATTGGGAAGTGGAGCTGGCCGTGGTGATCGGCATTGGCGGAAAGAATATTGCGCGCGAGGCTGCCCTGCGGCATGTGTTTGGGTACATGGTGCTCAATGATGTCTCCGCGCGTGACATTCAATACCGGCACCAGCAGTTTTTCTTGGGCAAGAGTTTGGACGGCAGCTGCCCAATGGGCCCTTGGATTGTAACCAGCGATGAGCTGCCGGATCCGCACAACCTGCGGCTGCGCTGCTGGGTGAATGGCGTGCTCAAGCAGGATTCAAATACGGCGCAGCTCATGCTGGATGTGGCGGGCGCAATTGCGGTGCTCTCGCACGGGCGCACGCTGGAGCCGGGGGACATCATTGCCACTGGCACGCCGGAGGGCGTGGGCTTCGCGCGCAAGCCGCCGGAGTTTTTGGCCGCGGGCGATGTGGTGGAATGCGAAGTGGAAAGCATCGGCCGCCTGCGCAACGCAGTGGTTGCCGTTGGCGCGTAAGTAAATTACGCCCGCTGTGAGCGGGCGCATGATAAGTTGTTAACGTCGCGGCGTAACCTGCGCAAGTGCGCGCAGTTTATGCCGCTTGGGAAAGTATGCGCGTAATCTGCTCGATGTGGTCGAGGTCGTGCATGCCAAATTGCACCACAATGTTATTCAGCGTAATCGGGCCGCGTTCGGCGTGCAGGCCGGGGCGGTTCCACTGCGCCTCGGTGAGTTCACCAAAAAACTCCAGCGACTTCTGCCGTGAAGCCACCAGCTGCGCCAGCACAGTGTGCAGGTTTTGTTTGGAGTAGGCGCGCTCAATCACCAGCGCCTCGTGGTCATAGGCGGGCAGCGCCGGATTATCCTGCTGCAACATCAGCGCGGCGCGCTCGCGGAAAATCGTGTCAAAGTCGCGCAGGTGGCACAATACTTCAACTGTGTTCCAGCCCTGCGGCCCGTCGCGCAGGCTGGTGGCGCGGCCTGCATCCAAGTTGCGCAAAATGTTTTGCAGTATGGCGCACGTCTTAGCCATCATTTGCAGATGGTGCTCTTGAACATCAGTGTGCAAACTCATTGGAATTCCTCCAGTGCTCTATTTAGGAAAGGGTGATTTGCATCAGGCTTTCACTGCGCTGCTTACTGCAGGTGTGTGCCAATTAGCGGCGCAGCCTGCTGGCGGGCCGCAGCCGGTATGTGGGCGTGCGCCGTGAGGATGGAATTGGCCATACAGCCGGCGCATTCGTTGGGCGCGCTGGCTGGCAGCGCTTTTGCCAGGTTGGTGACGGCTTGCTGCGCAAGGCCGGTGCAGCGCAGCAAGGTTTGGATTACCATCTCGACCGTGACCGGCTCGGCGGTCTGGTGCCAAACATCGTAGTCGGTTACATGTGCCAGCACGGCGTACGCAATCTCCGCTTCGCGCGCCAAAAATGCCTCGGGTGAAGTTGTCATGCCCACCAGGCTCATGCCCCATTTGCGGAAGACCCCGCTCTCGGCGCGTGTGCTGAAGCGCGGTCCCTCAATGGTGATGAAGCTGCCGCCGCGGTGCACGCGCGCACCGGTGGCACTGGCAGCTGTGTGCAACGCAGCTGAGAGCTGCGGTGCAAACGGGTCTGCCACGCTGGCGTGCACCACCAGCCCGCTGCCAAAAAATGAGCGCTCGCGCAGGCGCGTGTTGTCGTACAGCTGGTCCGGGATCACAATGTCGCCGGGCGCATAATCTTCGCGCAGCGAACCGCAGGCGCTGATGGAAATTATGCGCTTGACGCCGAGCAGTTTGAGCGCGTAAATGTTGGCACGGTAGTTCACCTCGCTGGGGTTGAAGCGGTGGCCGCGCCCGTGGCGCGCCAGAAATGCCACGCGCTGCCCGCCCAGCATTCCAGAGACTATCGGGTCACTCGGCAGGCCAAACGGTGTCTCAAGCGCATGCTCTTGCACGCCGGTCAGGCCCTCCATCGCGTACAAACCGCTGCCGCCGATTACCGCCAATGCTGCAATTTGTTCCATGTGTTTAGTGTGACCCGCTGTTGCTGCCTTTGGCCAATGCGGAAAAGTTGCCGGCAGCGCCCTGATTTTGGTAAAGTCTCGCCACTGTGGCAAGAGCCTTGAATATTTCGCGTGCAGAAATTTTGGATTGGCCGAAGCGCCGGTCTTCGAAAGTAATTGGCAATTCGCTGATGCGCCAGCCGCTGTGCTGTACGCGCCAAAGCAGCTCTATCAGGAAGGAATAGCCTTCGGAGCGAACTGTTTCGGGGCGAATGGCTTGCAGCACAGCGCTGCTGTAGCAGCGGAATCCGGCGGTGCAATCACCCGCCTGCAGGCGCAGCACCGTGCGTGCTGTGCGGTTTGCGGCGCGGCTGAGTGCGCGCCGCAGCGCCGAGCTGCCAACCACCGCCCCGCCGCGAACATAGCGCGAGCCAATGACCAGATCATGCGTGGCACCAAGTTCCAGCAGTCCACCGATGTAGCGTGGATTATGCGAGTAATCCGCGTCCATGGTCAGGATTTGGTCGAAGCCGGCGGCGAGCGCCTGCTTGAAACCTGCCACGTGCGCCGTGCCCAGCCCCAGCTTGGCGGGCCGGTGAATAACCTGCACTTGCGTGTCACTGGCTGCGCACGCGTCCGCAATCGTGCCGGTGCCATCGGGCGAGTTGTCATCCACAACAATCACGCTAAGATTGTGCGGCAGGCTGCGCAAGTCTGCGATCAGGCGCGCAATGTTTTCGCACTCGTTATACGTGGGAATAATGACGGCGGATTTCATTTTGGAAATTGTGCAAGTGGCGATCTGCACTTGAATTATAGTTTGTTTCGATGAATCTTTTGCGCGCTGGATTGCATTGGCTGCGGAGCGTGGCGCCTGACCCGCGATTGTGGATTGTCCTGGGCGTGTCGGCGGGCGTTGGCGGGGCGCTGTGGCTGGGGGGGGGCGCGGGCGTTGCGCGCGCACCTGATGCAGCGCCGCAGTCTGCACTGCCGGCAACCGCTACCCCGCTGGCAGCCGCGACAGTGGTGAGCACGGCCACCGCCGCCGTGCTGCCGGGCACCGCGCAGCCAACTGCGCGCCCCACCGGCTACTTCATCATCCTGCCGGGAGCAACGCCCATGCCGACACCGGTGCTGCCGGAGGCGCCACCGCTTCCGGAAACCTGCTCTGGCCCCGGGCAAATGAATTTGCTGCTGATGGGCGTGGATGGGCGGACAGAGGACCTGAACATTTTTGGGCGCGCGGATACGCTGTTACTGCTGGCTGTCGATTTTGGTTTGCCGGCTGCGCATTTGCTGTCCGTTGCGCGGGACCTGTGGATCACGGTGCCGGGCTACGGCGCCTATTTGCCGGTGGAGGGGCGTGTCAATCTGGGCTACGCGCTGGGTGAGAAATATGGTTACCCGGGCGGCAACCCGGCGTTCCAGGTGTTCACCGTCAGCCAGGCGCTGGGTGTGCGCGTGGATCGTTATGCAGTTGTGAACTTTACGGGTTTCGAGAAAATTATTGACGCACTCGGCGGGCTGGACGTTACGATGGAGGTTGCACTGCGCGATCCACTATATCCGCTGGACAAGGACACTACGATGGTGCTGGAAATTCCGCCCGGCGATGTGCACCTCGACGGCCGGACAGCACTTATGTACGCGCGCACGCGGCATGCCGACAGCGACTTTGGGCGCATGCGCCGCCAGCAAAAGATCATGATGGCAGCCCGCCAAAAGCTACTAAGTCCGGCAGTGATTTTTGCAGTGCCCGCGCTGCTGCAGTTTGCATTCACGGCGGTGCACTCAGATTTGTCGGTGGAAGAAATGGGGCTGCTGGGCTGTGCGCTGCCGCGCATTGGCGCGGAGGGCATCACGCAGCATCTGATGGATTACACGATGACCCGCGCCCACACCACGGGCGGCGGGGCGCAAGTGCTGCTGGCCGAACCGGCCGGCATGGCGCCGGTGCTTGCGCTCTTTGGCGCGCCGCCTTAGGCTGCGCGGCTAGCCCGCCTGGGCGGGCATGATGCGCACACGGATGTTTTGCGGTGGCAGCGGCCAGAGCTTCTGCAGCAGCGCCGGCAGCACATTGGTGCCGCACGCATCCGCACCCAGCAGGCTGACCAAAGCCAGCGGATCAATTGCGCCACTGCGCACCGCAGCATGCGCAATAATGGCCTGGGCT
>CANNEJ010000188.1 GCA_947503585.1 Anaerolineales bacterium
CTTCCATCGGCTCCACCCGTTCCCGGCGTGCGCCTTTCAGAATACGGTCTTCGCCGCTATCCAGCAGGTGGCCAACGTCCGTTATGTTCTGCACATAGCGCAGCGCATAGCCGGAGTGGCGCAGATGGCGCACAATCACATCCATCGACACGTACATTTTGGCGTGGCCGATATGCGCGTGGTCGTAGACGGTGGGGCCGCAAACGTACATGTAGATGCGCCCGGGCTCGCGCGGCACAAAGGGTTCCTTCTGGCGCGAGAGTGCGTTGTATACAACCAGGGTCATGGCTGGGCTCCGCTGCAGCGCATGTGCCGCGCTATTCCGGCCGCGTAAAGACCATGCGCCCGGCAGCCGTCTGCAGCACTTTGGTCACCACCACCGCAATGGTTGCGCCAATGTGGCGCCGGCCGTCGTCCACCACCACCATCGTGCCGTCCTCCAGATAGCCCACGCCCTGCGAGAGCTCTTTGCCTTCGGCGCTAACCAGCAGCCGAAAAGTTTCCCCGGGCATCAGCACTGCGCGCACCGCACTCGCCAGTTCATTAATGTTGAGCACCACCACTCCCTGCAGTGCGGCCACGCGATTCAGGTTGTAATCATTGGTCATCACCGGGCAGCCCAGCTTTTGGCCAAGGCGCACCAGCTTGTCATCCACCTCGCGCACGCCCGGAATATCCTCATCAAGAATTTTAACTGTGTCGGGGAAATCTTTTTGCATGCGGCCCAGAATCTCAAGCCCGCGCCGGCCACGGCCGCGCCGCAGGGCGTCAGCCGAATCCGCCACGCGCTGCAATTCAATCAGAACAAAGCCGGGCACCCACAACTGCGCGCCAACAAATCCGGTTGCAAAAATATCCGCGATGCGGCCATCAATAATGACGCTGGTGTCCAGCAGCACGCCCGCACCGCCGGCAGCTGCCGGATTGGCAGCCGCGCCGATGCGCAGGCCGCGCGAACGCGCAAGGGCAACAATCTCACGCTGCCGCGCCACAAAAAATGTTGTGCCGAGCCACGCGCACAGCAGCGCGCCAACCGAGGGCAGCAGATTGCCGAACGGAAAGGGCAGCTGCCCAAGCGGGATGGCCAGCAGCGCAGCCACCACCAGGCCCAGCACCAACCCCAACAAACCACTCAGCGCAATCGCCAGCGATGCCTCGCGTAAAAAGCGCCGCAACTGCCGCGCGGGGCGGGTGGAAATGTACGGCGTTGCCACCGCGCCAAAGAGCGCTGCCGCAAAGGGCAGCACAAACCCATCCCAAGGCTTTGCCAGCATCTCCGCCACCGGCCTCGGCAGCTCAACATAAAAGCCAAGCACGCCAAACGCTACGAGCCCTGCAAGCCGGGCAATCTGGTCTGAACCCATAAAACCCCCGAATAAATTAAAAAAGGCGGGCCCTGCGCCGGGACCCGCCTTCATCAATCCAAGAAGTTGTTCGCGAACCGGGGGCGCTCTGCCCCGCCATCCCTCAAATGAAACTGCGAACCAACCCCACGCCAGCCAAGGGAGCTAATGAAAGAGAATTAAACCGGCCAGGTGCAAAAAAATATAAAACCGCACCTTACCTGCCGATTGTAGCGCAAATTGCAATCTGCGCAAGATCCGGCGCTAGTGGAAATTGCGAAGCAGGCGCGTGAGCCCGCAGAATTCGGTGACGCGGACCTTATTCGCTCGCGGCAGCCACGCCGACAATATTGAAGCCGGCGTCCACGTAGTGCACCTCGCCTGTGACAGCGGCTGCCAGTGGCGAGCAAAGGTAAACCGCGGCGTTGCCCACATCTGCCGTGCTAACGTTGCGGCGCAGCGGGGCGGCTGCGGAAAACGCGGTCTGCAGCTTGCGAAAGTCCGCCACGCCGGCGGCTGCCAGCGTGCGAATTGGGCCGGCCGAAATGGCATTGACGCGGTGCCCGAGCGGCCCGAGGTCAACGGCAAGGTAACGCACCGAAGCCTCCAGCGCAGCCTTGGCCACACCCATCACGTTGTAGCCGGGCACAACTTTCTCCGCGCCGTAGTACGTCATGGTCAGGCAGCAGCTGCCGGGGTTGAAGAGCGGCAGCGCCCGCTGCACCATCGCGGAGAAGGAGTAGCAGCTTACGTCCAGCGCAGTTTGAAAGCCGGCACGGCTGGTGGCGTAGTACACACCGGACAATTCCGCGCGCGGTGCGTACGCCACGGAATGCACCAGAATATCCAGCGTGCCAAGGCGCTGCCGGGCGCTTGCAAACAGCGCGTCAAGCTGTGCATCACTGGCCACATCGCATTGTTCCACAAAGTCACTGCCCACCTTGGCCGCCAGCGGCAGCACGCGGCGCTGCAGGATCTCGCCCGCATAACTAAAGGCCAGCCGCGCGCCCTCGCGGTGCAGTGCCTCAGCCACGCCCCACGCAATCGAGTGGTCATTGGCAACCCCAAATATTAGTGCGGTTTTCCCGGTTAGCAGTCCCATGCTTCAACTCCCTGCGTGTGCGCTTAGACAAAAATTCCATGGCAGGCCAAGCCAGGGCTGCGGCGTCTTGCCCAGCCCCGTGCGCGGCTTGCAAACAAACCCGGCGGGTGCGTCCGGCAGCGGCTGCTCAACAAACAGCTGCGCATCCGGCGCACACATGTCGTGCGTGTTCCATGTGCCATCAAGCTGCAGGGCCCGCGTGAGTTTTGCGGGGCCGTTGGTGGCGGGTTGCGGCTGCAGTAAATCACTTTCACATAAGTTCACTGCGCGCAACAGAACGGCTGCTGGAAAATCGCTGCGTTCCGTCACAATGTTCAGCATCCAATGCATGCCATAAGTAAAGTACACATACGCGGTACCGGGCTGCCCGTACATCGCTGCAGTGCGGCGCGTGCGCCCGGCACGCGCATGGCAGGCGCGGTCACTCTCGCCAATGTACGCCTCGGTCTCCGCAATTACGCCGGCCTGGCGGCTGCCGCCGGCACCCAGCCGCACCAGCAGCTTGCCCAGCAGCAAGCGCGCAACGGTGAGCGTGGGTTGCGCATAAAAGCTGCGCGGCAGGCGCCCGCCCGGCTCAAACATGAAAGCGATCATCGGCAGCCAGCGTGCGGCGCAGGCCTTCGTCCAAGCCCACTTTGGGGCTGTAGCCCAGCAGGTTGCCCGCCAGTGTGAGGTCTGCGCACATCTCGCGCACGCCGCCGCTCTCATTGTTGTTATACAGCGGTTCAAGGCGCGCGCCGGTCACCTCACCCACCGCAGCCACCAGCTGGCGCAGTGTGGTTGCGGTGCCGCTGCCCACATTAATCACCAGCCGGTCCAAGTTGCGCGCGGTGGCCGCGGCCAGCAATGCCGCCACCACATCCGACACAAAAACATAATCGCGCGATTGCTGGCCATCGCCGTGCACCACCAGCGAGGCGCCGCTCACCGCGCCTTTGATGAAGCGCGGCACCACCGGCGGATGCGAAGCCGGCAGCGGCTGTCCCGGGCCGTAGGCGTTGAACACGCGCAGCGCCACAGTCTCAATACCCCACAGTGTGCCGATGGTGCGCACATACGCCTCAGCCGAAAGTTTGCTGACGGCGTAGGGCGAGTCTGGATTGGGGACAAGCGTCTCGCGCAGCGGCTGCTGCAGTTGGGCGCCATAGACTGCGCCCGAGGATGTGAGCACCACGCGCTTCACTCCGGCATCGCGCATGGCCTCCATGACGCCCACCGTACCACCTACATTTACCGCGTTGTACTCACGCGGAAACAAAATTGACTCCGGCACAGACACGCGCGCCGCAAGATGGTACACGCACTCCACCCCCTGCAGCAAACTCCACAGCTTGGGGCGGTCATTCACATCGCCGCGCGTAAACAGCACCTCCGCTGCCAGCCGGTCGCTATCGCCGGCAGAGAGGTCATCAAGCGCGCGCACCTCGTGCCCGTCATGCGCCAGCTGGTTGGCAAGCGCGCTGCCCAAAAATCCGGCACCGCCGGTAACAAGAAATTTCAAAGTAGTTGACCTGAGAATGAAAGCTGAAGAAGTTCGATTCTAGCATGCGGGCTGCGAAGCCCCAGAGTTTAAAGCAACATTAAAGCCGTTACTGCGATGCACTAAAATAAAGAATGGATAGTGATTATGTATTGGTAATCACGAACCCGGCGGCCAACCGCGGGCGCTGTGGCGCTGCGGTAGCTGCGCTGCGCTTCGCCGAACCCGCTGCGCCGGGCGTGCGCTGGGTATCCACCGACCGGCCGGGCCACGCCACCGAGCTGGCCACGATCGCCGCCCGAAACGGTTGCCGGATTGTTGTGGCAGCTGGCGGCGATGGCACTGCGCACGAAATCGTCAACGG